>JAJDFU010000279.1 GCA_020528935.1 Saprospiraceae bacterium
TTTTTTTATTTAGTACAGTTCAATTTCAATATTGGGGAAGGTTGCCCGCAGGAATTTTCTCGACGGAAAATGACATTCCACCAAGTCAGAAGATTTGGGTATATGCAGGGCGCCCCGATCTCCAGTATTCCAGAGCAGTACACGAGGAAGATTGGTATCTTTTACAAGCCAATGGCTTGAAAATCAGCCCCGATTGGCCAAATCCTATTCGTTGCCAAGAAGATGTATGGTTGTTTGAAACCTTCATGTTCAGGCGCTTTTCCCATGTCTGGGGTGAAGAGGATCTCTACTCCTGATAAACTGATCGTCAATCAAAAAAAACTAAGCGATATGACAGCATTCCAAAAAAAGTACAAAGCCTACACACTCCGAAACTTTCGAACTATTCCCCAGCTCAGCGGGTCCTTGTCTCCGGCTGAGGAACACGCTATTGATGTGGTCGGGCACGTGCTTCCCTTCAAGGTAAACAATTACGTCATTGAGGAGCTGATCGATTGGAGTAACATCCCGGAGGATCCCATTTTCCAGTTGACCTTTCCCCAGCCGGGCATGCTGTCCGGGGCCCATTTTGAGGAGATGGAACAAGCGCTGGCCCAGGGGCTCAGCAAGGCCGAACTGAAGATCGTAGCCAATAAGATCCGCTATCAACTCAACCCCCACCCCTCCGGACAGGCTCACAACGTGCCCATGCTGGACGGCCAGAAGCTAACCGGCTTGCAGCACAAATACCGGGAGACGGTACTTTTTTTTCCCAGCAACAGTCAGACCTGCCATGCCTACTGCACCTTTTGTTTCCGCTGGCCGCAATTCGTCGGGATAGACGAGCTGAAGTTTGCCATGCGCGAAACCGAGCTGCTGGTGGAATACCTGCGGCGCCACCCGCAGGTGAGCGATGTGCTGTTCACCGGCGGGGATCCCATGATCATGTCGGCCAAGAACTTTTCCGCTTATGTGGAGCCGCTGCTCAAGGGCAACCTGCCCAACCTGCAAAGCATCCGCATCGGCACCAAGTCGCTGAGCTATTGGCCCTACAAGTTCACGACCGACAAGGATGCCGACGACATGCTGCGCCTCTTCGAGCGCGTGGTCCAAAAGGGGTATCACCTGGCTTTCATGGCTCACTTCAATCATCCGCGAGAACTGGAAACGCCGGCCGTACAGGAGGCCGTGCGCCGCATCCGCAATACGGGAGCCCAGATCCGCACCCAGTCGCCCATCATGCGTCACATCAACGACAGCGTGGACGCCTGGAAACGCATGTGGCGGATGCAGACCCGCATGGGCATCGTGCCCTACTACATGTTTGTAGCCCGCGATACCGGAGCACAGGACTATTTCGCCATCAGCCTGGAGCGCGCCCACCAGATCTTTCGCAAAGCCTATCAGCAGCAGGGTGGCCTGGGGCGCACCGTGCGCGGGCCGGTCATGTCGGCCAATCCGGGCAAGGTGCAGGTGCTGGGCACCGCCGATATCCAGGGCGAGCGGGTCTTTTCGCTGCGCTTCATCCAGGGCCGCAATCCGGACTGGGTCGGCCGCCCCTTCTTTGCGCGTTACCATCCCGAGGCCGTCTGGCTGGACGATCTGGAGCCGGCCTTCGGCAAGGCGCAGTTCTTTTTCCAGGAGAAGGCGTCGGGGGTGTTTCAGAATTAACCCGGATGATTCACGGAAACCCGTGAATAATGACGATAAGTGACTGAAAAACGCTTGTTTTCAACCACTTATGTCAGGGGCTTTCGTGTTGGCATCCGCGGGATCGTCAGCCCTCCGGGCGGAAAATCCGGTGAATTTTCCGGATTAACCCACACGGATCGGATGGACCTGGCGGAGGCTGGGCAAGCTCAGGGCATCCAGGGAGTGATTTTCAGGCCTAATCAAAAAGCTTCTGCTGCCCGCCACCCTTGGCCTCCAGATCGAACTCCACGGAATCGCCGGCCTGGAGCCGGTCCTTGGCTGCGGACTCGGTCTCTATCTTCTTGACGGAAAGCAATTTGGCTTCGGTGAGCTTGTTGCCCAGGGCCTTCCAGCCTTTCACCTCGATAAAATCGGCCGGTTTGAGGAGTTCCTCGTGTTTCTTCTTGTTGGCCCGGTAGGTGTACTGCAGGGTGGGGTCGTCTTCAGCCGTGGCGTAGTACAGCCTGGTATCCTTGTGATCGGTGAGGAAGGCAAAGCGCTGATCCAGGCTGTTGGTCTCGATCATGAAGCGCTTGACCAGGGTCCAGCCCTTGCCGCCCTCGTGATAGACGGCGCTGATGGCGCCCAATTCGTCGTACTTGCCGATGTACATCAGCTCGTTGACCGGATATTTCCGGCTGAGGTCCAGCTCGTTGAGCTCGTAGCTTCCCTCTTTGTAGATCGCCAGGATGAGATCCCCGGTATCGAAGGCGCCCAGGTAGCGTCCGCGCTCGTCGGTATTGAGGCGCCCGCTCACTTCGTCCATCCACACCTTCATGGCGCCCAGGGTGGATTTGCCCACCTCCTTGAGGGCGATCTTGCGCACGGGGTATTTGGTGAGCGTATTGCCTTTAGAGCCGCGTCCCTTGATGTCGAGCTCGCCGAAGTCGAAATCGAACACCTTATTTCGGGCGCGCGACTGGGGGTGCAGGTTCACGGTCACTACTTCGGCCTCGCCGTTGGGGTTGGCGGTGAAGTAAAGCACCTTGGAATGGGGCTCGCCCGTGGTGAGGTCGTATTCCTTGTCGCGGGTGATGGCTTTTACGTGGAAGCGCTTGACGTAGCTGCGTCCCGTCTTGCCGTCCACGTATGCCATGTTGTAGGTCGTGCGCTCGTCGCCTTTTTTCCAAACGTCCACGTGGATGATGTCCTTGCCCACGAACACCTTATCGGCGATGCGCGCTACCTGGAACTTGCCGTCCTTGCGAAATACGATGATGTCGTCGATGTCCGAGCAGTCGGTCACGAATTCGTCCTTCTTCAGGCCGGTGCCGATGAAGCCTTCCTTGCGATTGACGTACAGTTTGGCGTTGGCAGCCACCACCGTGGCGGCTTCGATCTGCTCGAAGGTGGCGATCTCCGTTTTGCGCTCCCGCCCCTTGCCGTACTTGTCCAGCAGATGCTGAAACCAGGCGATGGCGTAGTCGGTGAGGTGCTCCAGGTCGTGCCTCACCTGGGCCAGTTCCTCCTCCAGTTTGGCGATCTGTTCGTCGGCCTTGAAGACGTTGTATTTGGAGATGCGCTTGATCTTGATCTCGGTGAGGCGGATGAGGTCCTCTTCGCTGATGTCGCGCAGCAGCAACAGCCGGTCGTCCTTTTTCTCGCCGGGCACGCGCACGTATTTCCGCAAGCCGGCCTCTATGGTTTCCAGTACGGCCTCCCAGGTCTCGCATTCCTCGATATCGCGGTAGATGCGCTTTTCGATGAAGAGCTTTTCCAGGCTGGCGAAATGCAGTTTCTCCTCCAGCTCGTGCTGGCGGATGGCCAATTCCTGCCGGAGCAGCTCGCGCGTGCGCTCAGTGCTGATGCGCAGGATGTCCTCCACGGTGACGAAGTGGGGCTTATCGTCAATGATGATACAGGCATTGGGCGAGATGGACACCTGGCAGTGGGTGAATTTGTACAGCGCGTCGATGGCCATATCGGGCGAATAGCCGGGCGCCAGCTCGACGAGTACTTCCACTTCGGCGGCCGTATTGTCGGTGACCCGTTTCACCTTGATCTTGCCCTTGTCGTTGGCCTTGATGATGGAGTCGATCAGGCTGGGTACGGTTACGCCGTAGGGCAGCTCGCGCACGGCCAGGGTACTTTTGTCGAGTTGCTCGATGCGGGCGCGCACCTTTACCCGGCCGCCGCGCTGCCCGCCCTGGTACTCGCTGACGTCGAGGAGCCCGGCCGTCGGAAAATCGGGATACAGTTTCACCTGCTTGCCCTGCAGCAACTTGATGGAGGCCTTGATCAGCTCGATGAAGTTGTGCGGCAGGATCCGGGTGGATAGGCCTACGGCTATGCCTTCGGCCCCCTGAGCCAGCAGCAGGGGGAATTTCATGGGCAGGTGGGCGGGTTCCTTCTTGCGGCCGTCGTAGGAAAGCTGCCACTCGGTCGTCTGCGGGTTGAAAGCTACTTCCTTGGCAAAGGGGGTGAGTCGGGCCTCGATGTAGCGGGATGCGGCCGCGCTGTCGCCGGTGCGGTAGTCACCCCAGTTGCCCTGGGTGTCGATCAGCAGCTCCCGCTGCCCCATGTTCACCATGGCCTCTCCGATGGCCGCATCGCCATGCGGGTGGTATTGCATGGTCTGCCCGATGATATTGGCCACCTTGTTGAACCGGCCGTCGTCCATCTCGCGCAGGGCGTGCAGGATGCGGCGCTGCACCGGCTTGAGGCCGTCCTCCACAGCGGGTACGGCCCGCTCCAGGATCACGTAGGAGGCGTAGTCCAGGAAGTAGTCCTGATACATGCCGTTGAGGGAGACAATGCTGCCGTTTCCGTTGTTCTCTTCTGGCTTGGCCATAGCGTATAGTTAGCCGGGTAAAGATACGAGAATCGGCCTATCGAAACAAACAAAATGTTTTAAATGGAATGGCCGGATTCTGCCGGTCCGTGACGTTCTGCTATTTCCTGTCGCCGGATCGTCAACCTGCGCGAAAAGGGCTGTGGGCCGGGCCGATCATTTCTCCGGGTAAATTGCATCGCCAAATTTTGTGACGGCCATACACCCGCTTTGGATTCGGTCTCCAGCAGACCGCTTTTAGCCTTTCGCTTCCGCCTCCACATCGCGGTTCAGCATGACCCAGAGGGTGTCCTTCAGTTGGGTGAGCCCTTCCTGGGTGACGGCCGAGATGAACAGGTGGGGCACGCCCACCGGCAGGGTGGGGTGCAGCAGTTGCTTGAGCTCCTCGTCCAGCAGGTCGCTCTTGCTCACGGCCAGCAGGCGGGGTTTGTCCAGCAGCTCGGGATTGTACTGCTCCAGTTCGTGCAGTAGCACCTCGTACTCGCGGCCGATGTGGTCGGAGTCGGCCGGGATCACGAACAGCAGGGTGGCGTTGCGCTCGATGTGGCGCAGGAAGCGGTGGCCCAGCCCCTTGCCCTGGTGGGCGTTCTCGATGATGCCGGGGATGTCGGCCATCACGAAGGAGCGGCCGTCGCGATAGGCCACAATGCCCAGGTTGGGCGTGAGGGTGGTAAAGGCGTAGGAGGCGATCTTGGGTTTGGCAGCCGTGAGCACGGAGAGGAGGGTGCTCTTGCCGGCATTGGGGAAGCCCACCAGCCCCACATCGGCCAGTACTTTCAGTTCCAGGATCTTCCACTCCTCCTTGCCTTCCTCGCCGGGCTGGGCAAAGCGGGGCGCCTGCCGGGTGGCCGACTTGAAGTGAGCATTGCCCTTGCCGCCGCGGCCGCCCTCCAGCAGGATGCGCTCCTCGCCGTCGCGGGTGATCTCGAAAAGCTGCTCGCCGGACTCGGCGTCCTTGGCTACCGTGCCGAGGGGTACGTCCAGGACCACATCCTCGCCGTCGGCACCGCTCATGTTGTTCTTACCTCCTCGCTGGCCGGGGGCGGCGATCACGTGCTTGCGGTATTTGAGGGGCAGGAGGGTCCACATGTTGCGGTTGCCGCGCAGGATGATGTGGCCGCCCCGGCCGCCATTGCCGCCGTCCGGGCCGCCCCGGGGCTCGAAGGGACCCCGGTGAAAATGCACGGCTCCGGCCCCACCCCTGCCGGAACGGCAACAGATCTTCACGTAATCCACAAAATTCTGCTCGGCCATACCTGCAAAGATACGGCCTTTTGGAC
>JAJDFU010000243.1 GCA_020528935.1 Saprospiraceae bacterium
TGATTAGGCGGCAGTTGCCACGGGGCGGTTGGTGGAAGAGGCCTCGGCGCCCATTGTCAAGTCGCGCCCCAAGCGGTGGATGATCGTCATCGGCGCCACGGCGGTGGCCTTCCGCTTTTCGGGCATCGGCGTATTATTGCTGGTTACTTACCGCGATGTCGACTGGAAGCGCATCATCCAGGCGAAGAAGTAGTTTTTCCGCCCCATTGCTTCATTTCGGCTTCCGTCCATAGTGCCGGGTAGAAGATGATGCGTTGTTTGCGGGGTGGGAGGTACTCCTGCCAGTTGGTGCCGCCGGTAGCGCGGATCACCTGTGGTTTGCGGTCGAGGTAGCGGCCGGCTGACGCGAGGTGGGCCAGCGGCCAGCGTACGTTGGCGTTGAAGTCGTGTTGTCGCATCAGATCGATCAGCTCCGGGTCTTCGCGCTGTTCCGGGGCCAGGCGCTGGTAGCACTGCCACAAGTTGGTGTCGCGCACCTGCCGGGCCAGCCGGATGAACTTGCCGGAATATTTCTTCTCGAACTGCCGCAGCGTGAGGGTCTTTTTGCCCGTCGCCAGCTCGGTGGCGCCCGATTTCCAGTACAGTATGGGATATAATTCCTCCACCGGCGTTTCGGGGCCCACCGTCGGCCGTTTATCCACCTGCACCAGCCGGTAGAGATCGGTGCTCAGGATCTCGATCTCGCGGTATTGGGCCGACTGAAATCCGCTGGCGGGCAGCAGGCTCATGCGGAACTTGAGAAATTCCTCCTTATCCATGCCCTTGATCATGATCTCGAAGGAGTGGATGAGGTGTTCGAAGTAGCTGTTCAGGCGCCTCAGCTGTCGTTTGAAAAAGTCGGAGGCCGGCGCCTCGGTTTGCATCAGTTGCCGGATCGCCAGGACGGCCAGCTTGAAATAGAGTTCCGTGATCTGGTGGTAAATGATGAAGATGTTCTCGTCGGGGAAGGTCGTCCGGGGCGTCTGCAGGCTGAGCAGCGTATCGAGGTGGACGTAATCCCAGTAGGTGAGGTAATCGGCATAGAGCAAACCGTCGAGGTAGGATTGCATGTCCTGCCCCATTACGGCGTATTTCTCTTCCAGCTTTTCCAGCCGGTCGAGCATTTCGTGTGTCAATTCCATGGTTTCATTTTTGGTAGCGGCAAAGGATGGTCACTCCCACACTAATAAACAATCTTGATGCCTAAGTAAACGCAAATCAGGCAAACCAGCAAGCTGAGGAAGATATTAAGCAGTCCGAAAAGGAGCTGACCATTGGTAAAAAGGGTGAGGGTTTCGTTGGTGAAGGTGGAAAAAGTGCTGAACCCTCCGCAAAAGCCGGTCATGAGCAACAGCCGGTAATTCGTTTGGGCCAGCTCGCCGCGCAGGGCCAGCCCGGTGAGCAGCCCGAGGATGATGCAGCTGATCACGTTGGCCAGCAGGGTGGCCAGGGGAAAAGTCAGCGAATAGCGCGCCAGCGCGTGTGCAATGCCGTAGCGGCAGATGCTGCCGAGGCCGCCTCCTGCGAAAACCATGGCGTAGGCCATCATCAGATCGTTACTTTTTTAGGTTTTTTCACCAGCACTTTCTTGTGCAGGTAATAGGTGAGCCCGCTGGCCCCACCCAGCAAAATAAATATCAACAGGTGCAGCTCCATCTCGCGGTGCAGTGAAAAGACCAGCGTAATGAAACAGACGCTGAGCATTACCAGTAAAAAGGTGGCCTGCATATGGCTGAGCCCGAAGTCGATCAGCAGATGGTGGATGTGCCGCCGGTAGGGATGAAAAGGCGAATGGCCCCGCATGATCCGGGTGATAAAAACCAGTAGGGTGTCGAACAAGGGCAGCAGCAGAATGCCCGCATCGACGGCGGACGTGGTATGGAACTTGGAGGGGATGCAGTCTTCCAGCTGGTAGTGTACTTCCACGAATTTGA
>JAJDFU010000143.1 GCA_020528935.1 Saprospiraceae bacterium
CTGGTCCTGTGGGTGTCCAGGTTGTTTAAGTGGGTTGAAATTCCCTGTGCCGTTGCGTGTCTCGAACGTGGCAAGGGGCCGGTGGGCCCGGATGTGCGCCCCTGCGGTAAAGGGTACGGCGGGGGCCGGGCGGTCGTGCACGCTCAGGGCCTCCCCGATGCGGCTCTTCAGCCCGAAGTGGTGGGTATAGGCCTCCTGCACGGGGATCTGCACCCGTTGCTCCATGAGCTCGAGGAACCGCTGCCGGGCCGGTTCGGGCACGCCCAGGGTGTCGCAGGCTTCCAACAGCACGCGCTTCATGCTGTCGGGCACGGCGATAAGCACCATCCTGGAAAGGGGCTCCTGCAGCCGCTGCAGGGCGACCGAAGCGGCCGAGCCGCCGAAGGAGTGCGCGATCAGGGCATCCGCCCCGCCGATGCGCTGCCACAAGGCCTGAATGGCTCCGGCAAAATGAACGATGTTGGTCTGCTGCCCGGGCGAGTGGCCGTGAGCCGGCCCGTCGAAGGCGACGACCTCATAGCCCGCCTCCAGCAGGCCCGGCACGAAATGCCGCAGGGCCGTGCCGCGGCTCTCCCAACCGTGCACCAGCAGGGCCGTGCGCTCGCCGCGGCCCCAGCGATAGCCCTTGAGCAGCAGCTTGCCGTACAGAAATTCGAACAGCTCGGCCGATTCCAGCAGGGGATCGGACTGCCGGTGCCGGGCCCGGATGCGCGGCGTGGAGAACAGGCGATAGGTCTGCCGCGCCGCCGCCGCAGGAGCCAGCCGCCCCCCCAACTGGAAGGCCGCCCGGATCAGATGGATGACGGGCGGATAGGCAAGGGGTGTCTCCGGCAAGGGAGGATGTTCGCTGCGCAGTTCGCGTATGGGCTTAGTCGTCGGCATGGGGCTCCAGGTCTTGAATGAGTTGATACAGTTGATCCGCAGCCGGCTGAAAGTACGCGGCATCGCCCTGCAGGCGCGCCATCAGAATGCCGCCCTGCAAAAGGGTGATGAAGGTGCGGGCCACATGGCGATGGTCCAGTCCGGCGCGAATACCGCCGCGCTCGCAGGCAGCCTCCAGCGCACGCACCATGCGATCTTCCCAGGCATTCATGGCCTGCCGTACTTCGCTCAAAATGACGGGATAGGCATCGTCCGCCTCGGTCGCCATATTTTGTATGGGGCACCCGCCCGGCACCGGGGGCTTATCGGCATAGCTGCTGTAGGCGCGCACCAGGGCCCGGAGTTTGTCCGGCAGGGTACCGGCCGCACGGGTGTGTTCGCGCATGTGCCCCTGCACGCGCCCTACAGCCTGGCGAAAAGCGGCCACGGCCAGTTCTTCCTTGCTGGTGAAATTGGCGTAGACCGCGCCCTTGCTCAGCCCGGTAGCCGCCGTGATGTCGGCCATGGAAGTGCCGGCGTAGCCCTTCGTATTGAAAAGGGTGGCCGCAGACTGCAGAATATGACGGCGCGTTATTTCGGATTTGGGTTGCTTGCCCATGCCCCAAAAATATACCGACTGGTCGGTTTTTGCAAACCTGTGTGAAGCTTTCCGTATTTTCCCCGTAAACCAATCCGCCAAATGGCCGAGTCCGAAACCCGCATTTTCATCGGCACCGGTTCCAACCTGGGGCAACGCAAACAGCATCTCTTGCGGGCCGAAGCCCTGCTCGAAGAGGCCGGCTGCGCGATCGTACAGCGTTCGCGCATCGTGGAATCCGCGCCCTGGGGCTTGGAGGACCAGCCCGTCTTCCTCAACCGGGTGCTGGAGATTCGCACCGCCCTGTCGCCGGAGCATTTGCTGGAGACCCTGCTGCAGATCGAGCGGGACATGGGCCGGCAACGCGGCCGCAGCTGGGGGGAGCGCCTCATCGATCTGGATCTGCTGCTGTATGGCGACCGCGTGATCCGGAGCCCGTCGCTCATCCTGCCCCATCCGCGCATGCAGGACCGCAACTTCGTGCTGCAACCCCTGGCCGAGATCGCCCCGGACGTGGTCCATCCGGTCCTGCAACGGACCGTGGCCGAGCTGACGGATGCCAGTACCGATCCGCTTTGGGTAGTGCCCCGGGATGGAGATGTGCCCAAGAAGCCGTAATTTTTCGCCAACATTCGCTGCCCATGCAAACCGATTGGCCATTCCCCTACCGATTCATTGCCATTGAAGGCAATATCGGCGCCGGAAAAACCACCCTGTGTGAGAAAATCGCCAATGATTTCGACTGCCGGCTCATCCTGGAGCAGTTTACCGACAACCCCTTTTTGCCCCGTTTCTACGACAATCGCGATCGCTATGCCTTTCCGGTGGAGCTCTTTTTCATGACCGAAAGGCACAAGCAGCTGCAAGAGCAACTGGGGATGCAGAACCTGTTTCAGGACGCCATCATTTCGGACTACTTCTTCGTGAAGACCCTGCTTTTTGCCCGCCACAACCTCAACGAGGAGGAGTTTCGCCTGTTCCAGCGCCTGTACAAGGTGCTCAACAGCAGCTTCCCCAAGCCCGAGCTGCTCATCTACCTGCACCGCCCGGTGCCCGCCCTGATGGACCTCATCGAAAAGCGGGCGCGCCAGTTTGAGACCGACATTTCGGCCGACTATCTGCTGGGGATCCAGAATGCCTACTTCCAGTATTTTCGGGGAGAGGAAGGGGTGCCCATCGTCATCCTCGACCTGGAGGACTCCGATTTTCAGGACGACCGGGCCAATTACGAACTCATCCTCAAGGTGATGCACCGGCGGTACGAGCTGGGCATTACCCGCCTTACTTTCGAATCCCTGAACCCCTAGAGCCCACCTTTCCGCCTTTTGGTTTGTTGTAGGAGAAAAGGCCAAGTCAACAATGATCAATTTACCCGAAACCGGACAGGAACGCATTGTGATCGTGGGCGGCGGATTTGCCGGCCTGAAGCTGGCCCGCAAGCTACGCAACAGCGGCTATCAGGTGGTTTTGCTGGACAAGAACAACTTTCACCAGTTCCAACCCCTCTTCTACCAGGTAGCCATGGCCGGCCTGGAACCGAGCAGCATCGTCTTTCCCTTTCGCAAGCTTTTCCAGGGGCGAAAAGACGTGTTCTTCCGGATCGTGGAGGTGCGGGAGGTGGACCGCCCCAACAAACAGTTGCACACCAATGTGGGCATCGTCAATTACGACCACCTGGTGCTGGCCATGGGAGCCGATACCAACTTCTTCGGCAACGAAGCCATAGCCGAACACGCCATCCCCATGAAGTCGGTCTCCGAAGCGCTCTTCCTGCGCAACCGCATTCTGGCCGATCTGGAACTGGCTCTCATGGAGCGCGATGCCGGCGAACGGCAAAAACTCATGGATATGGTGATCGTCGGCGGCGGCCCCACCGGCGTGGAGGTGGCCGGTGCCCTGGCCGAGATGCGCAAGTACGTGTTGCCCAAGGACTATCCCGAGCTGAATGCCGAAGAAATGGACATCTTTCTGCTGGAAGGGCTCGACCAATTGCTGGCCGGCATGTCCGAAGCCTCCGGCAAACAGGCCAGGGAATACCTGGAGGGGCTGGGCGTAGTGGTCAAGCTCAACACCATGGTGACGGGCTACGACGGCGAAACGGTGCAAACCCAGTCCGGCGATGCCTTCAAGGCCTATAAGCTCATCTGGGCCGCCGGCATACGGGGCAATGCGCTGCCCGGCCTGCCGGAAGAAGCCCTGAGGCGCGGCAACCGCCTGCAGGTGGACCGCCACTTTCGCCTGGAGGGCGCCGAGCACATCTACGCCATCGGCGACCTGGCCTACATGGAAGAACCCGACTACCCGGAGGGCCATCCCCAGGTGGCCCAGGTAGCCCTGCAGCACGCCGACTACCTGAGCCGCTGGTTCCGGAAAGACGGGCAGCTGGAGCCCTTTCACTACAAGGACAAAGGCTCTATGGCCACCATCGGCCGCAGCAAGGCGGTGGTGGATCTGCCCCGGCTGCACTTCCGCGGCTTCTTTGCCTGGATCGTCGGGCTGTTCGTGCACCTCTTCCAGCTCATCGGCGCCAAGAACAAAGTATTCGTCTTCATCAACTGGGTGTGGAACTACCTCTTCTACGACCAGTCCCTCCGCCTGATCATCCGCGCCAAGGAACCGAAGAAAAAAGAGACCAAGGTGCCGGTTTGAAGAGTCCGGAGTCTTTAGTCCATAGTCTTTAGTCTAGAGTCTTCGCTGACCGGGTTTATGGGGGCATATGGATCGTTCCTCGCCGGGTAATACCGTTTCCATTCCACCACTACCCCAATCACCCAATAAAAAAGCCCCCGGCCGGAACCGGAGGCTTCAGGGTCAATCGGGTGATCTGTTTTGATCATTTGCCGGCGACCAGCTCTACGCTCAGGTCGAATTCGTCGTAGATGGTCTTGTCGCCCAGGTTGTCGAAGAAGCTGCCGGAGCCATAGCGTACATTGTAGTCCGTGCGGTCCAGTTTCATGTCGGCCTTGGCTACTTTGGCGCCCTTCTCTTCGGTCACCCTGGCGTTGAAGCGGATGGGCTTGGTAATGCCCTTCACGGTCAGGTCGCCTTCGATCTTGTAGTCGCCGGGCATGCCGCGGGAAACTACGCGGGTGATCTCGAATTTGGCCGTGGGGTACTTCTCTACGCCGAAGAAGTCGTCGCTCTTCAGGTGGCCCTCCAGCTTGGCTTTGTAATCGCCCGTGAGGTCCAGCACCGTAATGCTGGTCATGTCCATGACAAAGCTGCCGCCGGTCAGCTGACCGTCCTCAAACTGCAGGCTGCCGTCTTTCAGGGCTACCGTGCCGTTGTGCTTGCCGGTCACCTTGTAGCCCTTCCATTTGATGATACTCTCCTGGGTGTTTACGCGCATGACCTCAACCGGTCCGTTCAGCGGGGTAAATGCAAAGCCCACCAAGGCGGCCAGGGTCAGAAGAGTGATGTTGCGAATCATGGTGTTGCTGTTTTTCAAGTGAATGATGTGCAATGAACGCATGCAGCTCTTTAAAGTTTAAACAACTAATGTCTATACAATGAATTGTTCAAAAAAAACTTATCCGCGCATCTTGTCCAGCAGGCGATTGAGCTCTTCGGCCTCTTCCTGGCTGAGGTAAGCCATCTGCTCGTGCAGGTTGTTTTCCAGGGCCGCGGAAGCTTCTTCCAGCAGATCCAGCCCCCGCTGGTTGATGTACACATTCACCCGGCGGCGGTCCTCCTGACAATCCTTGCGATCCACCAGCCCCTTCTGCACCAGTTTTTCCACCAGGCGGGAGGCATTGGACATCTTGTCGATCATGCGCTCGGTGAGTAACTTGACGGTGGCCGGCTCCGGATGCAGGCCGCGCAGGATACGCAGGATATTGAACTGCTGCCAGGAGATCTTGTAGGGCTTGAGCACCTGCATGGAGTGCTGGCTCAGCCAGGAAGCCGTGTACAATACATTGATGTGAGCTTTCTGGTACGGATTCTTGAAATGCTTTTGCTGTATTTCCTGCTCAATCTTCATCGCTATCAAAGTATATGTACAGACAACAGGTGTAGCAACAAGTTAGTTGCATACCACAATTTCAACGCAATAAACGCGACGTGGGAGCAAAGGGTTTGCTTCAACAAAAAGGAAAAGCATGAACATACTGATCATTGGCGGGGGCCACATGGGCCAAACCTATGCACGCAGCTTCATCCAGGCACAAATCGCGACGGCCGGGCAATTGACGATCCTTAACAAATCCACGGAAAAAGCCGAAAGCCGGGCGGACGCCCAGATCGGCCGGGTGTTCAGCCGGGCCGAAGACTGCCTGAGCCGGGCCGACCTCATCATACTGGCCGTAAAGCCCCAGGACAGCGAGGCCCTTTTCCAGTCGATCCGCCCCCTGCTGGATCCCGGCCAGGTGCTGCTGTCCATCATGGCCGGCATTTCCATTCCCACCATACGGGAGCAGCTGGGCGTGGAAAAGATCATCCGGGCCATGCCCAACCTGCCGGCCCAGATCGGCCGGGGCATGACGGTTTTCACCTCTTCGGACGAGGTGACCCGCATTGAATTGGTGACCGTGCAAAACGTGCTGAACGCCACGGGCAAAACCCTGTATGTGGAACGGGAAGAACTGCTGGATGCCGCCACCGCCATCTCCGGCAGCGGACCGGCCTACGTCTGGTTCTACATGGACGCCCTGATGGAAGCCGCCCGCCAGATGGGTTTCAACGAGGGGGAAGCGGAACTGCTGGTCAGCCAGACTTTTCTGGGAGCTCTGGAATTATACCAGGCCAATAACACCAGCTGCCCGGAGTGGATCCGGCGCGTTTCCTCGCGAGGCGGCACCACCGAGGCAGCCCTGCTGGTGTATCGGCAGACCGCCTTTCGCGAGGATCTCATTCAGGGTGCGCAGGCGGCTCTGGAACGGGCCCGGGAGCTGGGCCGGCACGAAGACTAGGTCACCCTTTTGTTTTTTTCCTATTTTGAAGGTCTATGGAACAGCGCCCCGACATCCGCCGCCTCATCGGTGAAGCCCGCTTGGAAGATGCCATCGATCAACTGGCCGCACACCTGGAATCCAAGCGGACGGACTACCCGGATGCCTACCGCAGCGCAATCCACATTCAGGCTGATTTTCGGGAGCTTGAAAAAGAGCGCATTGCGGGTACCCTGAGCAACGAGCAGCTCAACCTCGGACGCAACCGCATTCAGAGCCGGTTGCTGGATGTGCTCGATCAAATGGAGCAGCCCCCGGCCGCGACCCTGCTAAGCCCGTCGCGCCGCTGGCCCGTCATCCTGGCTATGGTGCTGGGCCTGGCCGGTATACTGTATTTCATTTTGAGGCCCGAGCCCCGGGAGGCGGGCGGCTGTCCTTCCTTCGCCGCCGAATCGGCCTTCAACATCCTGGTGCACCCGTTCACGGCCTTTGAATCCTCGAACTACGAGCCCCACGCCGCCATCGTTTCCCGCCTGGACCGCCTGAATACGGAATACCAGATCGGGACCAGCGTGCAGCCCTTGACCGGGGCCCTTGCACCGGTTTTTCAAAGCCAGGATGCCGAACGCCTGGCCGGGGAATGCGGGGCCCAACTCGTCATTTGGGGCAATACCGAATCGCTGAACGGGAACGGCCATATCCTTCAGACCTTCTACCAGTTCTTTCATCAAGGGGAAGACCGCTTTCGCATGACCAAAGTCAACTGGGAAGGCAAGGCAAAGGGAGTTGGCCTGCAATCCGCCCAGGCCAAACTGGGCAGCAGCGGCTTCATACAGGATACCGTTCAGAACCTCAGCGAAATCGTTGCTTCCGGCAAACTCACCCGCAAGATCGAAGAGACCATCCTGCTGCTCTTCGGGGTGGTGGCTCATCAAACCCGGCACGAGAAGGCGGCCATTGCCTCTCTGAGCGGCATCAGCTGGCAAGACTCGGCCAGCCAGGTGCTGGGCAATATGGTGCTGGCCGACAGCTATCTGGAAACGGATAAGACGACGGCCCTGCGCTACTACGACAAAGTGCTGCAGACCCACCCCGACTACCCCCTGGCCCTCAACAACCGGGCCTACCTGGAGCTGGAACAGGGCCAGGCGGAGAAGGCCTTGCAAGACATCAACCGAAAGCTCCGGCAGGACTCTTCCGACGCCCAGGCCTGGATCGCGCGCAGCGAAGCGCTTTTGGATCTCAAGAAGGTTCGCCTGGCCGAAGAGAGCCTGGAAAAGGCCCGGTCGGTAGCCCCCGAAAAAGAAGCGGTGCGCCTTCGCCTGGACGAAGTGGACCGGGAGATCGAACTGCAGAAGCGTTCGCTGGATACCCGCGAAGATATTCGTCAATAAGGCCCTAGCGGAGGCTGAGCGGGTCGGTCTGGAGCGGCTCCCGCACCGCCGGATCGGCCTTCTGCCAGATGGACAGCACCTCGGTCCGGATGGCTTCGGCTTCCTTTTGGCGACCGAGTTTATCCAGTGCCTCCCGCTTCCCGAGCAGGGCCCTCACCCGCTTGGGTGCGCGCTGCAGGGACAGGTCGAACTGGGCGAGGGCTTCTTCGTAGCGACCCTGCTCCAGCAACCACCGGCCGTACATTTCCGGAGCGGGCCAAACGATGCGGGGCGGACCGGCCAGAAAGTCGATCTCCTCCTCCAGATTGGCGGCCTGGGCCAGCTTTTCGCCGGCTTGCTCCTCCCTTCCTTCCAGGCGGGCCAGAGCGGCCTCCAACTCGAGCAGCACCACCCGGCTGCCCTTCACCCCTTTCTCGGTGGGCGCGTAGCGCGAGCCGCCGGCACTGCACATGGCCTCGGCATCTTGGGTGATGCTGAGGGCGGCCTTGGCGATCTCGGCATCCAGGGAATCGATCTGCCGGCGCAGTGAAACTGCATCGCCGGTCCGGTAGGCCCGGTAGCCGTCCACAAAGCGGAACTGGGCCTTCATGAAGATGTTGATGGCGTTCACGTCCATCGGCCGGACACTCACCGTATCCGTCCAGCGGTCCGTCTCGGCATAATAGGCGCCACGCATGCGGCCCAGGTATTCCAGGGTGTAGGGCAGCTGCAGTTGCCGGTGGAAGGCATCCATGTCGGCCAGCAACCGGCGGGCATCGGCATAGCGGCCCTGCTGCAGGTAGCCGTACATCAGCCACTGCAAGGAGTGGAAGTCGCGCTCGTCGTCCGCCAGCCCCTTTCGCGTCATGCGATCTACGCTGGCCTGGTAGGCAGCTTCGTTGGAGCGGACCGTCTCCTCCCACATGCCCATGGCCACGTAGATGTGGGAAGGCATGTGCAGAGCGTGGGCGGCCGAAGGTGCCACTTCGGCATAGGCGTTGGCCGCCGGGATGGCCTTGGCGGCCCGGCTGGGATAGTCGTAGGCGTGGATGAGGTAATGCAGCGCCCCGGGATGGTTGGGGTTTTCGGCCAGAATGCTTTTGGCAATGCGGGCAGAACGGTCGAAATTTTCCTGCTCATCATCGGAGTTCCAGATGAGCGAAAGGGCGTAAAAGGCAGCTACCTCCTGGTTGTCCGGATATCGCTCGTGCATGTCGGCCAGGAAGTCGGCAAAGGCATCGTGTCGCTCCTCTGCACTGCCCTCGCCAAAGAGGAGTTCGGCACTCTGCAGGAAGTCGCGTTCCAGCTCATTGGCGGCTTCGGCCAGGCGCGCTTCGGGATCGCCGGCCAGCTTGGCCAGGGCGGCTTCCCCTTCGGCTTTATTCTCGCGGCCCCACAGGGCCTTGTAATGGGTCATGGCCTCGCCCCAGTAGGCCATGGCCATGGTGGAGTCGGCCTGCTGGGCCTCCTGAAAGGCCTCGCGGGCATCGTCGTACTCGAAGCTGTGCAGCAGCAGCAGGCCGCGCTCAAAGGCCGGCCGGGCGGCTTCGGAGCCGGTGAACGTGTAGCCCAGGGTGCCCAGGGTTTCCTCCGTTTGCTCGCTTTGATCGCTTGAGGTGGGGGCCGAACAGCCGGTGAGGAGAAGGGCAGTTCCGAGGAAGAAGAGTAGGCGTCGCATTGGATGAGAATTTGGCATGAAAATAGGGAATATACCCGTTGCGGAGTGGTTTGTGAGTTTTCATCACCCCAAACCCTGCGCAATGGGGAATGCTGATCCATGACGATCCTGCGGATGTCAGGACAGGGTACGAAATGATTCTTAAACCATTTCGTCGCCAGTATAGTTTGCCGTCGGATGCGCGATCCCAGGCATTGAATCCGGATCACTGAACGATATTAGTATGAGGCCCACGGCTAAATTGGGCAGGGAGAGCGAAAGATCAGGCCGTTGGCCATACGATTTTGGCTTTCTGCAGCAAGGTTCCGCATGGAGAAGCACCCATTGGCTAAAAAAAGAGGTCGAAGCCGGACTAAACCGGCATCTGATCGCGAAAGAATCCGTTGTGCCTATTCCGGATCAAAAGGAGCGAAGAAGATGCAAGCTGTCGCCCTGGAGAGCCCATTTGGGGTGATACCCGCCCTCGGCATAGGTCGGGCCGGTGCAAAGGGTATCTGCTTTGCGATATACACAAAGCGTGTAAGTACCCTCGCCTTTCAGCGGGCAGCGCAGGCGCACGGTCCGGCTTTTCATTCGCTGCAGCGTGTCGGCCCCGGCAGGAGTGGTAAGGATTACCTCTTTTATCCCTTCGTGTTCATTCACGTTTAGCGTAATATTCAGCATATCTCGCGAGGCATCCATGCAGGATGTCCACGGGGCAATAAGCCCAATGATTATGGGCAGCAGGTATCGCATAATCGATCCAAAGGGTCATCCGCTCTAACGAGGACCATTCCTATTTCGTATATGCCCCTTCTCGTTGGGTCATCCATTGGTCGAGCGTGATCTGGGGTGCGCCCAGCAAAGCATTGGCTTCGGTGGGGTCGCCATCCTCGCCCACTTTGTCGAAGTAGGCCATGAGGGCAGCGCCGAACTGCAAGTCTTTATTGCCGGTGAGTTTGCCAAGCAACTTGGCCAGCCATAGAGGCATGACCGATACGGACTTGCCCTCCGGATAGAAGCGAGCGCAATACCGCTCCAACGCTTCCCGGAACGGCATGCCTTCCGGCCCGTGGATGTACAGGCGCTTGTTGCGTGCGGCTTCGGTCTGATAGGCCCGGGTCACCATGCGCCCCAGTTCATCGGCCGCAAAAAAGTGCAGGGGTTTGGGTTGCCGGCCCATCATGAAAGGCTTGCCTTCCCGGGCAAACCGGGGCAACATCTCCATCGGCCAGGTCGGGCAAAAGACGGTCCACGGCAGGCCGCTGGCCCGTATGGCTTCCTCCGCACGGAGCTTCGCTTCGATCATGGGAAACCAGGCCCGATCCGCGCGTACCGTGGCGCCCGAGATGTAGGTAATGTGTTCGATCCCCAGCTCGGGAGCCAGTGTCGCGACCTGTTCGGCACTGAGCCGGTCCGCCTCGCCGCTTACACTGATATGCACGCCCTGGCAGTTGCGCATGGCCTGCCTCAGGCTGTTCTGGTCGGCCACGTCGCCCGGGATAAGCTCAACATCGGCAGCCGCAAGCTCAGTGGCCTTTTCCGGATGCCGGGCCATGACCTGCACGAAAAAACCGGCCGCCTGCAGATGGCGGACCACCGGCCTGCCGAGCAGGCCCGTGCCGCCGATCACCAGGATTCGCTTTTTCATAGATCTATTCTTAAGTGAGCATTCCGCAATGCAAGCCCATGCTCCCGGTCTTTAAACCGCTCCGCATGGGGCACAATCTGCGGTGTAATGAAAATGACCTTGTTGAATGAAAACGCGCAATGACAGCCGGCACCCGGGAGGCATGAATTTTATCAGAAAGCCCCCATGGAAGCTTAGTCGAATGGCTGTCCGGGCACAAGCCCGGAAACCATCCCCTTTTCGCAAAAGCGACCTTATCACTTTGAACGGTATAGTTATGGCCCGTAAATCCGGGATCAGGCCGGCCTCGTCGCCTCTTCCCGGGCAGGCAATCGCTCGAAGCGCGCGGTGAAATGCCTCAGGAATGGCGGCTCTTCGGTGATGCGGTAGCCGCTGGCCTGCCGGCGCTCCCGGAGCAGTTCGGCAAAGGTCTCCGCCACATAGTCCATGTGGCTTTGGGTGTACACCCGCCGGGGAATAGCCAGGCGGACCAACTCCATCGGTGCCGGAATCAGCTTTCCGTCCTCGTCGTACTTGCCGAACATCACCGAGCCGATCTCGCAGCTTCGGATGCCGCTCTTCAGGTACAGCTCGCACACCAGCGCCTGGCCGGGGAATTGCTCGGGGGGAATATGCGGGTAAAAGGCCTTGGCATCCACATAAATGGCGTGGCCGCCCACCGGCCGGATGATGGGCACGCCCATGTCGTGCAATTTATCTCCCAGATAGGCGGTGCTTTTGATCCGGTAATGGAGGTAGTCGGGCTCGAAGATCTCCCGCAGGCCGATGGCAATGGCTTCCATATCCCGCCCCGACAGTCCGCCGTAGGTGGCATAGCCTTCCGTAATGATGAGCACCGTCCGGCACTTCAGCGCCAGATCCAGATCCCGGAGGGCCAGAAACCCGCCCATATTCACCAGCCCGTCCTTCTTGGCACTCATGATGGCGCCGTCGGCCAGGGCGAACATCTCCTGTGCAATAGCCCGGTAGGATTTGTGGGCATAGCCTTCTTCCCGCCGGTGGATGAAGTAGGCGTTCTCGGCAATACGGCAGGCGTCCAGGAGGAACAGAATCCCGTATTTCCGGCAGATCGCGGCCAGGTCTCTGGCATTTTGCATGCTCACCGGCTGCCCGCCCCCACTGTTGTTGGTGACGGTCAGGATAACCGCTCCGATGTTTTCCGGGCCGTAGTGCTCGATCCGCTCCACCAGCTTCTGGGTGTCCAGATTGCCCTTGAACGGATGAAGCAGCCCCGGGTGGCGGCTTTCCTCGATCGGGCAATCGATGGCCGTGGCTTTGGAGAATTCGATATTGGCGCGGGTGGTATCGAAATGGGTGTTGCTGATGAACACCTTGCCCGGACCGCCCAGGTGGTTGTACAGCAAATGCTCGGCCGCGCGCCCCTGGTGGGTGGGCAAAATGTAGGGGCAGCCCGTCAGGTCCTGGATCTCGGCCTCCATCCGGCGCCAGCTGCGCGCCCCGGCGTAGCTCTCGTCGCCGCGCATGATGCCCGCCCACTGTTCGGCGCTCATGGCCGAGGTGCCGCTGTCGGTAAGCAGGTCGATGATCACCTGGTCCGAATTCAGCAGGAAGGGATTGTAATAGGCTGCTTTCAGAAAGTCGTTTCGCTCTTCTTCGGTGGTCAGCCGGATCTGCTCGACCACCTTGATCCGGAAGGGCTCGATGGTTACTTTGTGGTGCATGGGCCGTGGGGTTTGGAACCCGCGAAAAATACCGTTTTCGAAAAGAATGCCCGATGACGATTCTCTTTCTCCGGAGATTTGCAGAGCTAGGGCGATTCCCCAGCAGGAAGACCGGCTGCATTCTTCAGGCACCCTCAGATAAATGGCCTGAAAAGCAGTCCGAAAACGCGCTTCGCCTGACGAAAATCATTTCGAAACTTCGGGAAGCTATGCTTTTTAATAAAGGAATGATCAAACGCGTCTTGGCATGTGGATCGCCTTGTGGATCGTGCTCGCCCTGTTCTTACTGCTGATCGGACTGATCCTGTTCGATCCCTTTGAATTGTGCATCGATACAGTCCGGAACGACTACCATCTGCGGTGGCGCGCACTGGGTTCCGCCCGACTGAAAGGACCGGTAGACGATCCCGTTTTGCGGGTGTGGGTGCTGGGCTGGCGGCGCGAGTTTCGAATGCTCGACTGGGCCGCCGGCGAAAAAAAACCGCAAGCGGAGAAGCCCAGGCGAAAAAAAACCAAGGCCGGCTCAGGTCGGCCCCGTTGGCTGACCTGGCGCTTTGCCTTGCGCATGCTGCGCACCTTCCGCGTGCGGCGCCTGCGCGTACAGCTCGACACCGGCGACTATGCCCTCAACGGACTGCTCTATCCGGTCTTTGTACAGCTGTCGCGATGGGCCGGGCACTGGCGCATCGCATTTGGCGGCCCCTCCGAACTGGACCTGCTGGTCACCAATCGCGGCTGGGACGTATTGGTCGCCTTCTTAACCGGAATTCTATCATCCAAAAAACGCGAGTCATGAATATGCCCTTCGAAGAAATGTTGCGTCAGGTAACCGACTTTCTGCAAAACGAGGCCAAGACCGAAACGGTCATCGGCCAGCAGTTTCAGCTCGGTGAGTTTACGTGCGTGCCCGTCATTCGCCTCGGCATGGGCTTCGGTTCCGGCGGCGGCGAAGGCGAAGCCCCCGACCGCAACGGCCAGGGCGACGGCGGCGGTGCCGGCGGTTGCCTGGGGATCGACCCCATCGGCTTTCTGGTGAGCCGCGGCGGCGAAATCCCCTTCGTTTCCAGCCGATGCCCTTCCGGTTTATCCCAAGCCTTCGAAAAACCCCCCA
>JAJDFU010000468.1 GCA_020528935.1 Saprospiraceae bacterium
CCCGGTGCCGAAGTGTCGAAAATATGGACCCCCTCCCAGGCCCCATTGACGAAGAGCCAAGCGCCCAGGACATAGAGCTTCCCGGGGTCTTCCAGCGCTCGCGGCGCTTCGGTGGGCAGGGTTCGCAATTCCTCCGAACTGGCCCAAACCGGTTCGTAGGCGATAAAGGTGCGGGTAGCCTCGCACTGGTCTTTGAGACAAGATGTGGCCGTAGCCAGCAAAACCAGACCGGTGAATAGGTAGGTGATTCGCATAGGTCAACGTATTTAATCAGGCAGACGGCCAAAGCCCTGCACAGGGTTGGAAAAAACAGCTACTTTTTATTCGTCCTCCATTCTTGTAACGTTCGCAGAAGGCCGTTTGTGGAGGAATCGTGTTCCGCTGCCGTGCTTTTTTCCTCCAACTCCTGCAGAATGCGTTTGGCCAGCGCCTTTCCCAACTCCACCCCCCACTGGTCAAAGCTGTATAGGTTCCAGATAAGGCCCTGCACGAAGATCTTGTGCTCGTACAGGGCGATCAGCCGGCCCAGGTTTCGGGGGGTGAGTTTGCCGATCAGCAGGGTATTGGTCGGGCGATTGCCGGGAAAGACCTTGTAGGGGGTCAGGAATCGGATGGCTTCTGCGTCCATGCCCTGCGCTTCCAACTCCCGGCGCACGGCTTCAGCTGGCTTTCCCTGCATCAGGGCTTCGGTTTGGGCCAGGCCATGGGCCAGCAGGATCTCGTGATGCTTCCCCACCGGATTGTGGCTTTGGGCCACGAGAATAAAATCGCAGGGGATGAGCTGCGTGCCCTGGTGAATGAGCTGATAGAAGGCATGCTGGCCGTTGGTGCCCGGCTCGCCCCAGATCACCGGCCCGGTCTGGTAGTCCACCACCTGTCCGTTGCGGTCCACGCGCTTGCCGTTGCTCTCCATATTCACCTGCTGCCAGTGGGCGGCAAAGCGATGCAGGTACTGATCGTAGGGAAGTATAGCTTCCGTGGCCGCCCCGTAAAAGTTGCGATACCAGATGCCCAGCAAGGCCAGTATAACCGGCATGTTTTTCCGGAAGGGGGGCTGGCGAAAAGGCCCGTCCCTCTCGGGGCAACCGCCGGGCAGGGCCTCAAAATGCGCAAAACCGATCCGGAGCGCCACGGACAGCCCCACGGCCGAGCAAAGGGAGTAGCGCCCCCCGACCCAATCCCAAAAACGAAACATGTTTTCCGGCGCGATCCCGAAATCGCGCACCCCGGCTTCATTGGTGGAAACGGCCACAAAATGCTTCGGCAAGTGGCTTTCCCCTCCGGCCTGCTCCAGAAACCACCGGCGGGCCGTGTGGGCATTGGCCATAGTCTCCTGGGTGGTAAAGGACTTGGAGGCAATGATGAAAAGGGTCGTCTCCGGATCGCACTGCCTGAGCGTCTCAGCGATATGTGTGCCGTCGACGTTCGATACAAAATGGCCTCGCAGCCGGGGATGCCAGTAGGGCTTGAGCGCCTCAGCGGCCATATGCATGCCCAGGTCCGAGCCCCCGATTCCGATGTTGACCACATCCGTTATGGGCTTGCCGGTATAGCCGCTCCAGGTCCCGGCCTGCACCTGGTCCACAAAAGCGCGCATCTGCTCGAGTACACTACGGACGGCCGGCATCACATCCTCCCCTTCTGTCCTCATGGGACGCCGGGAGCGATTGCGCAGGGCCACGTGGTAAACCGCTCTCCCTTCTGTGGCATTGATGGGTTGGCCGTCGAACATGGCCCGGATGCCCTCCGCGAGCCCGCAGCTTTCCGCCAACTCCAGTAAAAGCTCCAGGGTCTTGTCGTCGATGCGGTTTTTGGAAAAGTCGAGCAGCAGGTCGTCTCCAAGGCGAAGAGTGAAGCGGTCAAAACGATCCGGATCGCGGGCAAACTGATCCCGCATGTGTATCGCTTTGGTTTGCCGGTAGTGGGCTTGCAGTTTTTCCCAGGCAGGGGTTTGGGTCGGGTTTTGGCTCGGAAGCATGAGGTGGTTTTTCCCGCTAAATTATCGGACAACGGGCAGGCGCAAGCCATTCCGGGCCGATTATTTCTGCTTCCCCTTGCCGCGAATGACGATCGGCACCGGGTCGCTGTGTATGCCCGGCTGGAATACGCCCCACTGCAGCCCCATGGCAAAAACGTATTCGCCGGTTTGGTTTTTGGGCAGGGAAAACTTGACCCAGGTGCGCACCGTCTCGCCGGCGGACAACACGGTGGGCAGCAGGACGGGTTCGGCCTGCAGGGCGAAGCGCTCGTGTTCGTCGCGCACAAAACAGGCCGCCGGCCGGATCGGCATTTCCTTATTGGCCAGGTGGAGGTCAAAGGGATAGGGATTGTGCAGGCTGATCGGCATGGAGAGCTCCGCGCCTGCCAGCCAGCGCACCTGCGAAGTGTCGAACGTCATTTGAAGGTGTTGGGCTACTTCCAGCGTATCCACCGCGTACAGAAAGTGCTTGTGCTGCCCCAGCTTGTGGGCCCGGCAGGATTTGCAGTCCAGCGATTTATTGCCCGCGATCAGGGCGGGCTGGCCCTGTGCTTTTCGCTCCAGCTGCCAGATGTCAAACTGGTTTTTGCGATAGTAGATATCGGTGTAGGTGTAGGCCGGACGGCCGGCGTAAAAGGAAAAAAGCGACGCGTTCTGATAGGAGTTCTGGAAAAAGACATTCCGTTCACCAGCGGTTTCCGCCAATTCGCGGGTCCAGTCCACGGGTTTGAAGGGCGAGGAAAAGGATTCCGGTGGAAAGACGAGCAAAATTCGGATCACAATGAACAACAGCAGGGAAATAAGCCCCAGGCGGCCGATCCACTTGGCGAAGACCGGATGATTCTGGCTGTAGCTGAAAGCCGGCGGGATCAGCGCCAGGGCCACCCCGGCCGTCCACTGCGGTTCGGCATGCCCGCGCAGCGTAGAGAGCAGGAAAAAAAGCCAGAAGCCGGCCACCAGGACCAGACAGGCCCGGTTCAACAGGCTGGAATGCCGTTCTTTCCACCAGGCGTACAACAAAAAGCCGATCATCAGAGGATTGAACAGCACCAACTGGTTTACCAGATAGGTCAGGGGGTATTTCCATTCAAACTGGTTGTTCCGCTCCACCAGATGATAGCGAAAGGATGGAAAGTCGTGCGTCCATTGCCAGTACAGATGGGGCAGAAAGAGCAGCAGGCCGATGAGGGAAGCGATGTAAAAAAGGGGCTGCCGAAACAAGCGCGGATTGGATATAACCACAAAAGCAACGACCAGGAGACCGTGGTATTTGCTGTACAGCAGAAGCGCCATGCTGAGTCCCAACAGCGAGGCTGCGGGAAGAGCCGGAAAGTCGGTGTACCGCTTGTACGCCCACAGGAAAAGCACTGTGCCGAAGAGCAGGGGGCTGTCGGGGGTGGCGACAAAACCGTACACATGCAAAAAGGGTTGCGCCGCGAGCAGGGCAAACAGCAGCAGTACCCGGCTTCGCTCCTTCGGCCGCCCGAGCAGGTCCCAGAGCAGCACAAAGGACACCATCTGCAGCAGCACCACGCCCAGTCTTACCCCCAGCTCGCCGCCCAGCCAGGAAGAGGTAAGGCGAATGAGCAGGGCGATGGCCGGGGGGTGGTCAAAATATCCCCAGGCCAGATGTTTGCTGTACATCCAGTAATAGGCTTCATCCGGATTGAGCGTCAGCCCCCAGGCTTGTACGACATTAGCCAGCCCCCAGGCCAGAAGCAACCCCCAGAACAGGATTCCCTGTGCGTTCGTGATCGTACGATGATTCAGATGGCAAACCCTTTATTCCGATTCAATAATAACAGCACACCCGGTTATTCCCTTTTTGTATCGAGCATTTGCAGTTTTCCGGGTAAAACACCGGTAGCAACAGACCGAAATCCTCCCGAAAACCGGATAAGCCTTTATTTTCTCCGTTTGATAAACGTGACACTCCCCTTTCCGCCAGTAAGGATAAGCTTGACCGGACCGGCTTCGTACCTGGTCGTCTCCCGGATCAAGTCCAAAAATTGCTTTTCATACGTCATCTGACCGGAGCAAAGATTGTTGTTCTTTTTTATTTCGCTGAAGGCGGCGTCTCCCTGCACACTCAGGCTGGCCTTCGCAGAGAAGGTATTGCAACCGGTGTTCCCCTCGAGTTTGCCATTCCGAATGGTGATGAAAGCCGGCAGCACCTCCTTGGCATTCGAAATTCGTTTGCCCTCGTACTCGTACGAATCCAGGGTCCAGAAAAATCGTTCGACCTCGGGGATGGAGTCGCTTATCGCTCCGGCCGCCGCACTTCCGGCATTCTGGCCTTCGAGCCGGGAGTCATCCGGCGAACAGGCTAAATAAACCCAACCCATGACCAGGCAGCACGACAGATAAAGAAAAGGTTTCATGTTCATGTTGTTTGTGGAAAAATGCGTGCATCGCATTCCATTGTTGAGGAAAAAAACACTGGATCAGTCAATCCAGGCCAAGTATGGCCGGTTTGGTCAGTATGGGTTTCAATTCTTCGAAAGGGATCACCAATTCGGTTGGCCCTGCGGCATAAGGCGCTACTTCGTACTGGTTGTAGAAGAGGTAAAGGCCTTTTTCCGTCAGCCCCATATTGCGGGGAAGCGCGAAGTTGCCGTCCCAGAAAAACCCCGCGTCCTGAAGCGATTGCTCCGCTTCCAGCTCGCGGGCCTGACGGAAGTATTTTTCCGCGAGCGCCATCAGCACCGTCTTGTCCGCGATCAGGTCGTTCAGATCCACCACCTCCCCATCTTGGAGGCCAAACGTGATCAGATCCACGTAATAGAGCGGGTGGGCCCCACCGGTATAGGTACTGCACTCCAGTTTGACCGTAGCCAGGTTGCTGTTGCGAAACAAGAGTTGCCCCTCAACCTCGGCATACCAGGCTTGGGTGTAATCCGGCTCCTCGACCAGAAAGTCCTCGTATACGGCAACGAATTCCTCGGCAGCTTCTTCCGGAGTTTCGATATAGGCGCTCCCGCTGTCCTCATCGGAAATGGGGGAGAACAAACGCATGACGTGTACTTCCAGGGTGTCGTTGATGCGTTTTTGCACGGCGGGCGCCGCCTTCGTCACCATGGGAAATTGGAGAACGACCCGGGTGCAGCGGCTGGAGTCCTTACCGCAGGCTGCTGATTCCTCCTCTACGACCTCTTCGCTGAAAAGCACAGAAATGGAATCTCGCTCGCCCGATCCATTTTGCCCGGTGGGTTGGCAGGAAAATGCGAACAGAACCAACATCAAAAAGGAAAGCCAGAAGCGCATGACGGTCCGATTTTAGTACAAAAAAAGAAAATATTCCGCATTCCGCTAAAACTCAATTTCCCGTTCGCTTTACCAGATGCTTCAATGTGGTTGCCCCTCGCTTTTGAAGATGCCATACCAGCTTCAAAAACAACAGCGCCGTGAGGTACGCATCCCCGGCAGCGGTATGCCGGTCGTGCGGCCGGATACCGTACTCTTCACAGAGCACATCCAGGCCATAGCGACCGATGCCGCCGGCGTAGGCATTGGGCGGGGCAATGCGTCGCGCCAGGCGCTCGGTGTCCAGGTGGCGATTGTACAGAACATCCCCCAGCCAATCCCGCAGCAGGGTATTGATCCGCAAAAGATCAAACGACAAATGGTGCCCCACCAGCACGGCAGGCCCCAGATATTGGCACAGCGACTTCAAGGCCTGCTTTTACTCCAGGATTACCATAACCGGCCGGGGCCACAAACCGGGGCAGGACATGGCTCCCGGCCGGGGTA
>JAJDFU010000021.1 GCA_020528935.1 Saprospiraceae bacterium
ACCGGGAGGATAGCCCCACCACCACCAGCCGCCGCCGGGTATCCAGGCCGAGCCGTTGTTTTCCACGATGAATGCCGAAGCGGTGATGACCAGGTCTACGCCATTTTCGGCCTCGTCTTCGTTGACCCGGGTATAACCGGCCATGCCCATCTGCGCTTCCACTTCGCTGAAGATGATGCCTTCCACCCGTTCCAGTTCTTCCGGGTCAATATCCGGATCGTCCACATTGGTATTGACGGCGAGCGAGTCTACCATGTAGTACGTGCTTTTACTGGCGAAGTCGAAATCCTGATCGTAGGAGGTGGCGACCAGATCCAGTTCACTGGAGGAGGTGATCTTGTCCGGATAGCAGGCGGTGAGAACAAGTCCCATCCCGACCGCCAAACCGGTTGCATAGGATAGTTTCATATTGGATAATTTTTGAGTGTAAAATGTGTGTTGCCGCGGTGCCGACAGGCAACGCTTGTTAGCAGGATGGCAGGCGTTACAAAATTAGAAAAGCCGGGATACATTCAAAACAATTCCTTGGCTGAGCCGGCAACCTTTAGTATGTTATCGGCTCAATCCTGGAATACTCATGGCAAATGAAATTCAATGGCACGAGGTGTTGCCGGATCTGACCTTGTTGCCTGAAGGGCGCGTGATGACGGCTGTAGCCGACGGTCACCGCGAAATTTGTCTTACGCACTATCAGGGTAAGATCTGCGCGCTGGACAACCGCTGCCCGCACCAGGGCGGGCCGCTGGGCGAGGGCAGCATCGAAAAGGGCCTCCTGCGCTGCCCCTGGCACGGCTGGGACTACGACCCTTGCACCGGCAAAGCCCCCGGCTATGACGACGGGGTGCCCACCTATCCGGTGGAGATCCGCGACGGCGCCCTGGGCATCCGCGTCACCCGGCAGGCTGAGCTGGAAGAGGCCATGAACCGGGTTTTGGCCCATCCGGGTACGGCTTTGCTGGAGGTTTGCACCGATCCGGCTTTAATTTGATATCAGAAATCATGCACTGGCAGAAACTGGAAGCGATCGATCCGAGGCGGTTTGAACCGGCCGAACAGCAGTTGCACTGGGCGGCTCAGTTCATTGCCATGGCCGGGAATAGTTATTTGCCTTCTCAGCCCGACGACAGCCATACCAATATGGGTTGGGAAGCCGGCACACAACGCATCTGCAGCCAGCTGCTGCGCGAAGAAGGCGTGCAGGTGCAGGTGGGCATTGACGTACCGGGCTTTCGCCTGCTGGTGTTGGAGGAAAATGGGCAGGAACTGGCAGCGGCCGGCCTTCATGGACGCACGCGCGAAGAATTGCGGCAATGGCTGGAGGTTCAACTGGCTCATCTGGGTATGCCGCCCAGGCCTTTGGCCTATCTTGCGCACTACGAATTGCCGGACCATCCCCTGGCTCACGGAGCGGCTTTCGAGGCCCCCGATGCGTCCCTGCTGAATGCCTGGATGGCACAGCGCTCCAATGCGCAGGCCCTCCTGCGCGAAGCCGTTGCCGAATATCCCCCGGCTTCCACCGTCCGCATTTGGCCGCATCACTTTGATACCGGCCTTTACATTCCCCTGGAGCGCTCGGAAAGCGGGCGGGAGGCCAAAGCGATCGGGGCGGGCTGGGCCATCACCGATGCCGTAGCCAACCAGCCGTACTTATATGTGTACGCCTGGCAGGAGGGAGCTACCATAGACTACGGCTTGCTCCCCATGATGAAGTACGGACGCTGGAGCAAAGGGCCGTGGAAAGGAGCCTAACTGCCCGTCAACCGCTGGGAAGTCCAGGCAGACCCGGCGAAAGCCAGCAGGCAGCTACTGGCAGCAAGAATGCAGCAATTCAATCGGGGAACGGGGCGGGGCGACAAGCCAAACCGAAGACGGACTATCACCACACGAGACATACCTACTAGGGCGACCAA
>JAJDFU010000214.1 GCA_020528935.1 Saprospiraceae bacterium
GGGCAGGTGGCTGTCGGGGATGTCGGTGCGCTCCACTACATCGTACCACTGGCCCTGGTGGCCGAAGTCACGGTCGTTTGTCACCTCAAGCAGGGCTGCATCCCGCCGGGAAAAGGCAAGAACAACCAGCTCATCAGTCGCATAGTCCTCTTCTTCCGACCACTCGAAAAAGACGGCTTCCAGCCGGGCTTCGATCAGGTAAAAGCAGGCATACCGCCCGAGGACGGGCAGGAGCAGTGCGAAACTCAGCGCTATGGCGAGAGGGTGGCGCAATCCGTCGCTTTAGCTGCAAAGGTAGGGCAATCTCGCTTTTACCGGCGAAGAAGCCTTTGCCAGGCCGTCAGCATCCGGTTGAGCCAGCCCATCCAGGCGGGCGAGGCGGGCAGTTCGCGTTCACCCTCTTCTTCTGCCTGAGCACCGCCGCCGTACATATCGATGAGCAGCTGCTGCACATTGGTCTTTACCATGCCTCGCATGGGGATGCGGGCCATGAGGCCGTACAGGGCGGCCTCGCCCTGTGCAGTAGCCTCGGGATGTTCCAGGGCCCAGCGGATTGCCTCGCGCACATCCCGGGCGTATTGCTGCAGGACCGGCCGGTTGTGGGCCTGAACGGTCAGGTGAATACAGTTGGGAAATTGCTGCCGGTCCACCATCCAGCCTTTGTCCTGCAGGCGATCGGCCAGTACGAAGATGTCCGGCCGGTTATTGCGGGTTTTATAGGCCAAAACGTTCATACAGCTCTGCCCCACCAGCTCGATCTGCGGGATGGCCAGCAAGGCTGCCCGCAGTTCCCCGGTAGCGTCCATCACCTTGCGGGCCGCTTCGCGATAGCCATTTTGCCCGAGGGCTTTCATGCCTGCCCAGGCAGCAGCCAGCGGGCCTCCGCCGCGGGTGCCCAGAAAGCCCGGCACGGCATAGATGCCGCCGGGATAATCCGTGTCCACGTAAAACTGGTGCTTCAGGTAGTCCATGCTGCGGTACAAGAGGGCGGAGGCTCCCTTGGCGCCATAGCCCATTTTGTGCAGGTCGGCAGAGATGGAGGTGACCCCGGGTACCCGGAAGTCCCAGGGCGGCAGCTCCTGCCCCAGCGCCTCCAGCCAGGGCAGCATGAATCCGCCCAGGCAGGCATCCACGTGGAACGGAATGCGGTGCCGCTCGGCCAGGCGCCCCAGTTCGGGAATGGGATCCAGCACGCCGTGCGGATATTGGGGTGCGGAGGCACAAAGCAGGATGGTATTGGAGGTAATGGCGCGTTCCATTGCGGCCACATCCGCTCGCTGTTGGGCATCTGCGGGTACTTTTTTTACGCGTATGCCCAGGGCGTGGGCGGCCTTGGCCAGGGCGGGATGCTGGGTGGCGGGCTGAACGATCTCCGGCTGCGCAATGCGACGGGCCCTTTCCCGGGCGCTGAAAACGGCGAGGTACAGGCTTTCGGTGCCTCCCGAATTGATCGTGCCCACCGTGCGCTCGTCGCCGTGCAGCATGCCGGCGGTCATACCGACCACCTCTTGCTCGAGCGTTCGCAGGCTGTGGAAGGCAAAGGGGTTGAGGCGATTCTCCGAGAAAAATAGATGGTGCGCCTCTTTCAGGAACTGGTGGTGTTCGGCGTCGAGGTGGTAAACCAGGCTCCAGGTGCGCCCGCCGCGCCAGTCGGCATCGGATGCCTGAAGCGCGCGCAACCGTTCGAGTATTTCTGCTTTGGGAAGCCCCCTGGGTGGAATGCCGGCCATGCTTTTTCGCCAATATGCCGGATTTCCGCCTTATTGGGCAAGTTCCGGCTCAATCCTTTTTGTCGAATGCGCTCAGGATGCCGTTGGCTATGGCCAGGACCACGGCCAGGATGATCGCGTGGAGGAAGCTGGAAACGATGAGGCCGTCCACAAAAAAATCGACCAGCAGGATCATAGCCCCGCTGATGACCAGGGAAAACAAGCCCAGCGTGATCACCGTAATTGGAAAGGCCAGGATGTTGAGGATGGGCTTGATGAAGAAATTGGCTAGCCCCAGTACCGCCGCTGCAATGATCGCCGTCGGATAATCCTCTACGGTTATTCCGTCCAGGTATTGGGCGGAGAAAAAGATAATGGCCCCATTGACCAAGAGAGAGATGATGAGCCGCATGCGAAGTTTATTCCGTGCGTCTCAAAAGTACGCAATTTACCCTACTGCCGTACGAAGTGTACCGCACCTGCCGGCTGTCCGTTTCGGATGACCTGCAGCACATAGCTTCCGGACGGCCATTCCCGGAGGTCCAGCCGGATCCGTTGTTCTCCGCGAAGCGCTTTTCGGGCAAGCAGCTTGCCGGAGAGGCTCCAGATGCGCAACTCCACCGAACGCCCCTGGGGAAGGCCTTCCACGTTCAGGGTGGTGCGGGCCGGAACCGGATACAGGTGCACCGGCAGGGCCTCGGGAGGACGGCTCAAGCCGGTAAGGGTGGGGTCGATGTAGTCGAGCATGAGGGACACCCACAGGCTGTACTGCAAACCGGAAGGGTGAAGCCCGTCGGAGGCGACGAGTTCGGGCTGCGACAGGCCCGAGCGGGAGATGGGCGTGATGTCGAAGTAGGTGATGCCATAGGTGGCGGCGATGGAATCGTTGATGTGGTTGTAGAAATCGATCTCTCCGCTGATCTGGGTGTTGCCGTTGCCGAATGGGGTAAAGGCGTAATCGGGGATAGAAACGACAAAGACGCTGCTGGTATCTTGCTGTACGTAGGCCAGGCAGGAGTCCAGGAGCTGTTTGAACTGGCTGCGGTACACCTGCGGCGGGATGTTCAGGTATTGATTGTTCACGCCAATAAGGAGCGAAACCAGGTTGAAGCCCTTTTCATCCAGGTTTTTTCCACTGATGGCATTCAGCAGGCTGCCGGTGGTCCAGCCCGTACTGGCAATGAGGGCAGTCGTATCCACGGCGAGGCCGCGCACCGCCAGCGAGTCGGACAGCTGCACCGGCCAGCGCTCCGGGGCGGGTACGCTCTGGCCAATGGTGTAGGAATCGCCCAGGGCAAGGTAGCGCACAGGGGAGGTCAATTGCAGTGGATAGGACTGCGCCCGGGCGAAGCCGAGGCTCAGCAGCAAAACCAGGAGACCTGCTAACCCATTCCGGATGAGCATAAGCTGGAGTTTGGTCAAAAGCTAAAGGCTTTTTCGGCTCATTGGGTTCAACGGGTTCTTTGCGCGTGGTACTGCCGGGCCAGCTGATGGGCGTCTGCGCCCAGTTGATAGCGGGCAAACAGATATACATTGAGCAGGGTCTGTCGCCATACACCCCGCCCCAGAAAACGACGGGAAGCGGTAGTGACCGGCTCGCGGACCTTCACAAAACGGCCGCTTTGGCGCATTCGATGTTGCAGTTCCCAATCCTCCATCAGGGGCTGGTCGGGAAACCCGCCCAGTTCCCGGAAGATGCGGGCCCGCACGAAGATCGCCTGATCGCCGAAGGTCGTAAAGGTGGAATTGAGGCGGGAGCACCAGGCCTGGAAGCGCAACAAAGGGTGCGGGTGGTCGAATTGCAGGGCGAAGCTGCCGCCGGCTACCTCCGGATGGTGCAGGTACTCCCGGATGTAGGACAGGGCCTGCTCGGGCAAACGGGTATCGGCATGCAGAAACAGCAAGATCTCCCCCCTGGTGCGGGCTGCGCCTGCATTGAGCTGGCGGGCCCGGCCCCGGGGCGATTGCAGGAACAGCACCTCGGGATACTGCTCCGCGATCTTCCGGGTGCCATCGGTGCTTCCGCCGTCGGAAACGATGAGTTCTTTGGGGCCGCACAAATGCAAGGTGCGGGCCAGGCAGTCGTCCAGCTGAGCTTCTTCGTTGAGGGTGGGAATGATGATAGATACCACGATTCGGCGTTTCAATGGTCGTCGTATACGGCCGGTTTGAAGTTGAAGTGGGCCGGGCCCCGTTTTTCCCCGGATTGGGCTTCCGTCTTCAAAAAAGCCGGCAAAAACCCCTCAACGGGAAACCCAGACGCCCTTCAAATCGTTCTTGCTCATGACGCTCCACGTGGGCAGCACGGATGCAGTCCTGAAACCCGGCCGCAAGTTTGTCCGGTCCAGCCTACCCGCTTTGCAGGGGAAGCGTGAGATACGGGCTCTTTCGCCGGGGCCCGCTGGAAAAAATCAGTTGGCGGAAGACACGGCATACATTTGGAACTTTTCTTCCGGACGGGATGTTTATCTATTGGTGTATAACCTAAAATGGATTGTTTTTTCCGCTATTTGTGATGCGTCCGGCATCTCGTGCCATACACCCTTACAAGTCCTGATCCTCCTTTTACCCATGACTTGCTTTGTCTTATTGCGGTGAAATGATCCTATTTCTCGAATGTAAACTTGTATACTAATGTCTAAGTCGTCCTACTTCCAAAAAGCTATTGATTGGGCCAAAAAGCGCGGCCTATCCAATATTCGTGCCAACTGGGAAAATTTTGATCCCCCGTCGGCGTTCAGCCGAAAAAAAGGCGATGAGCCCTTTATTCCGGATATCACAGGCAAAAAAACGGGGGGAAAATGGTACGTAGAAATAGCCATGAAGACCGAAAACCAAAAGCGGCTGATCTCCAAGTGGAAGCTGCTGAGTACCCTGGCTGCGATGCGTGGCGGCAAACTCTTTCTGTTGGCCCCGCACGGGCACAAGGCTTTTGCAGAGCGAATTTTGAATAACTATGAACTTCCGCACACCCAATTGGTGTATTTAGGGTAGTGCACAAATGCTATTGATTGTGCGGACGTGAAAACGATTGAACTGAATGCGAGCATTAAAAATCACTGAATCGATCACGCGCCGGGACGAGAAGTCCTTGGAGCGTTATTTGGCCGATATCTCCCGCTACGACGTCCTTTCCCCGGAAGAGGAAGTGGAGTTGTTTCGTCGCATCCGGGAAGGCGATGAGGTCGCCTTCCACAAGGTAGTGATGCACAACCTGCGGTTTGTGGTATCGGTAGCTAAACAATACCAGAACCTGGGCCTTTGGCTGGGCGACCTGATCAATGAGGGCAACATTGGCCTGATCAAGGCCGCACAGCGCTTCGATGAAACCAAGGGCTTCAAGTTCATCTCGTACGCCGTATGGTGGATTCGTCAATCCATCCTGCAGGCCATCAACGACAAATCGCGAAAGATCCGCTTGCCGCAAAACCTGCAGGGCACAGGCTCTAAAGTGCGTGCCGGCTTACTGGAATTCTTGCAGCGCGAGGAGCGCGAACCCTCCCTGGCCGAGCTGGCCGAAGAAACCGGACTCAAGCCGGAGCAGGTGAAAAAATGCCTGCAGGCCCAGCAGTCTATTTCTTCCCTGGACGCGCCGCTGTCGGAAGACGGCGACGGCACCCTGGCCAACGTGCTGGAAGACGAGTCCATGCAAACCCCGGACCACGAGCTGTCCATCATGGAATCGCAGCGCGAAGAGGTGCGGCAAATGCTGGAAACACTCTCGCCGCGGCAGGCTACGGTATTGGCCATGTACTACGGAATTGGCCGCAAACATCCGCTTTCCCTCTCCGACATCGGCGAGCATCTGGGTGTGAGCCGAGAGCGCGTGCGCCAGATCCGCGATCGCGGACTGCGACGGCTGCGCTCCCGTTCCCGGGAAATGACGCCAACCTTCTCCTGAGCAGAAGGCGGCCTCGAAAAACATACGGCCAGACAGGTGCACTTGTCTGGTCGTTTTTTGTGTGCGCCAGGCATGGCGCACGCCTAACGGGTGCAAGTCCCGAGTCCG
>JAJDFU010000517.1 GCA_020528935.1 Saprospiraceae bacterium
AGGCCGCGGTTGACGTAAAGGAATTGTTGGCCCTGGCTGTAGAGTCCGGCCCACTGTTCGTACACATACTGAATGGGGCTCCATTTCACCCAGCCCGGTATTTCCACGCCAAACTGCATGCCGTGGGTATGGCCGGAAAAGGTGATGTCGATGTCCGGGAAGTCGGGTACCACCTGTTCCATCCAATGGGAGGGGTCGTGAGAAAGGAGCAATTGTACATCGGCATTGCCGCAGCCCCTGCATGCCGCTTCCAGGTCGCCGTATTTGGGAAAGCGGGGATGGGCCGAATAGTTTTCCACGCCGATGATTCCCAAGCGGGCCCGGCCGATCTGCACCTGCCGGTGCTCGTTGAGGAGCAGATCCCAGCCCATGTCTCGATGGATCTGCTTGAGGCGTTCCAGGTTTTCTGCTTTGGCCTCCGCCGAGGGCCATTCCGCGTAGTCGCCGTAATCGTGGTTACCCAGCACCGAGAATACGCCGAGCCGGGCCTGGATGCGGCTGAATACATCGCGGAAGCCTTCCATTTCATCCGCTACTTCGTTGACCAGGTCGCCGGTAAAGAACACCAGGTCGGCCTTTTGTGCATTGATGAGCGCGATGGCGTCCTCCACGGGGTCTTCCAGGGTAAAGCTGCCCGAGTGGATGTCCGATATCTGCACGATGCGCAGGCCCCTCAGATCATCGGGCAGGCCGGGAATGCGGATCTTTTCCCGGAAGAGCTTGTAGCGATAGGGATTGCGGATCATGCCGTAGGTGAGCAGGACCAGGGGAATGCCGCCCAGTAACATACCCGCCTGACTCAGGAAACGGGAACGGCTGAGGTCCACCGGAGCTTCGGCCCGAACCTGGCTCCAACTCCACAGCAGGCTGCGGCGCAGGTCATCCACCAGGAGGGGCACGGCTGCGAACGCCTTGGCCAGGTACGCGATGAACAGAAAGGTCCGCAAAAAAGTGAACAGGTGCTTGTACTGTTCGCTCCAGTTGGTGCCGAGATAGATGCCCAGGGTGAGGAGCAGCAACACGGGCATGCTCCAGTACAGGCCTATGGTCATTTGCTTCCAGGGGGCCGACCAGGATTGAACGAGGGCGCGCACGCCCAGGAATACGTACCAGTCGATGAAGAACAGAAGGAGCAGCAGCAGGATCCAGCGCATGGCAAGCTATTTTTGATGTAGAAAGGCACAACCAGAAGGAAAGTTGTACCGAGTTGCGAAAATACGGGCATTTTACATGCGAAGGCGCATCGCAGCAACAGCATGGTGCAGGGGGTTGTACCTTTGCAAAAACAACCGATATGTCGCACCCTTTTCCTCCCTTTGAAGCATCCGGTGCCTCCTCCTTTTTTCTCCTTGCCGGGCCCTGTGCCATCGAAGGAGAAGACATGGCCATGCGCATAGCCGAGCACATCACAGCGGTTGCGGACCGGCTCGGCATTCCCTTCGTGTTCAAAGGGTCCTACCGCAAGGCCAACCGGTCCCGCCTGGATTCCTTTACCGGCATCGGGGACGAAAAGGCCCTGCGCATCCTGGGCCGGGTGCGCGAGGCCTTCGAGGTTCCGGTCACCACGGATATCCATGCCGATGCCGAAGCGGCCCGGGCGGCCGAGTATGTGGATGTGCTTCAAATTCCGGCCTTTTTGTGCCGGCAGACCAGCCTGCTGGTCGCTGCCGCCCGCACCGGGAAGGTGGTCAACATCAAGAAGGGACAGTTTTTAAGCCCGGAAGCGATGCGCTTTGCCCGGGACAAAGTGGTCGGATCCGGTAATGACCGGGTTTGGTTCACTGAGCGCGGCACGACTTTCGGTTACCAGGACCTCGTCGGGGATTTCAGGGGCATTCCACCGATGCAGGCCCTCGGGCACCACGTGTGGCTGGGTGGGAGCCCAGGGCGACAGGACCCCAATCAG
>JAJDFU010000415.1 GCA_020528935.1 Saprospiraceae bacterium
GGCGAAGCGCAGTATCCGCTCCGTCTGTCCACTGTAAAGGATGTAGCAACCCACATTACTCTGGCGCCCGAAAGCCGATCGAATCAACAGGTCGTAGAGTACCGTCTGGATGTAGTGGTTGGGACTAATGCCGTGAATGTTAGGCATGAAGGGGCGCCCGCTTTTCAGCTCTACTATCGCGTGTTTTCCGTCCGGTACAGGGTCGTGGTAGAGTAAGTCCAGGCGACCCTGCAGGCCGAAGCGATCGGAGAAAAAAGTGGGCTCCAGGTAGCAGAATGCCGGCTCCAGGCCCGCCTGCGGGAAATCCGCTCCCAACACCTTTTTGAGGTTGACCCAATGCCGCTGGGCCTTTTGGGCAAGCTCGCGCAGTTCGGCATCGGTGAGCAGGGCGAAGCCGAGCGGTTGCTGCTGAAAAACGGCCGGGAAGGTATCGCGAAAGGAAGCCCCGGGCCGGCCCATGAGCTCATCCAGGAAGAAGTTGGCTACCTGCCCCAGCAGCAGGGGCGGCGTGGGGAGGCGGGGCAGAAATTTGTGCAGCAGGTAGGATTGGAGCACCACTTCCGCCCCCTTGAAGCACTCGGCAATAGCGCTCACGTCCATGAGGTAGTCCGGCTCCAGGACGAAAGCGGCCGGGCGAAGTATCCCCTTGGCATCCACTTCCACGTCGATCAGCCCGAGGGTGACCGGCAGGCGGAACCATTTTTCCAGTTGGTCAAGCACCGGAGTAAAGGGGGCATTCCGGTCGGGCAGGTCGTAGCGGACGGTGAGGAGGGAGTCCGGCTCCTCTTCGGAGACGGCCCAAAAGCGCTTTTGAGCGATATCCACCCGCTGCACGCTCAACCGGATGAACGGCCGGAAGGCCTGTATGGGATGTTCTGCTTCCCGTTCCGGCCAGGGCGCCTCGGCCAGCGCCTGCAAGGCCGGTGCGATGGGCTGGCCAGTGAGCGCTTCGAGCACATGAAGCAGGGCCTTTCGGCAAATGCCCACCCATTGAGCCGGGGAATAGGCCTCGTCGCCCCCCCGGCGCAGGCGGTGCAGAAAGTAGGGCAGCGGAGCAGGCAGCCGGAAGCGCTGGCACACGTACGCCACCCGGGCAAAAGGCGTGGAAAAGTGGAGCGCCTCCTCGGCCGTAGCTTCGGTGAGCACCACCTCGAGCAGCTTCAGGCCGGCCAGCCACTGGTCTTCCTCCGGAAGGGAGAGGCTGCGCTGCAACTCGCGCTGAATGAGGTCGGCAAACAGGGCGGGGTCTTTCCGGGTCAAAAATCGCGGGTTTGTAAGCTAAAGTACAGGCTTTCCCACTTTTCTGAAGGCATATGTCCAATTTCGAGCAAACCCTTCGCCGGTCAGTCAGTTATACCGTTTAAAAATTTAGGAGTTCCGTGCTTTTTCTTTTTTTAAGCGCGTATTCACGGTTTCAAGGATAAAACGCCCCTGACGAATATGACACCTTATCCTTGAAACCGTATTATTTTCCTGCAATCCAAATCACCAAGGAGAAAGCGAAACGCATGATGTATCGATACGGACGATCGCTCTTGCTGGGGCTGTTGCTTACGGCATGGGCTTGCACCCCCCATGAAGCTTACGAAGAGGAAGGCCAAAGCGGCGCCGGACTGGCCCTGGACGCGTGGTTCTTCGAGCGCGCCTATCCCGATGGCCACATCCATACCGATCGCTGGGCGGCGGCCTTTTACCAGCGAAACTCCGGGCTGAACAAACGCTCCGGCGAGAACCCCTGGAGGGCCATCGGACCCAAAAATATTGGCGGCCGCACCCTGGCCCTGGCCTTTCATCCCAGCGATCCCAACATCGTATATGCGGGCTCGGCCAGCGGCGGGCTTTGGAAGAGCACTACGGCCGGACAAGGCCCACAGGCCTGGCAGCCCGTACCCACCGGCCATCCGGCCCTCAGCGTAGCTTCCATTGCCATAGACCCCACCGATCCGGACATCCTCTACATTGGCACGGGCGAGGTGTACAACTATACGGCTGCACGACCGGGCGTAGTGAACCGCCTCACCCGGGGCCTGTACGGCATCGGCATCCTCAAATCGACGGATGGAGGTCAGTCCTGGACGCCCTCTCTGCCCTGGGCGCCCAGCGAACTTCGCGGCGTGTGGGATGTAATTATCAATCCGCTGAACCCGCGCACCCTCTACGCCGGCACCACCACAGGCGTGTATCGCAGTCGCGATGCCGGCCAATCCTGGACCCTGATCCACGATCAGGCCATGGCCATGGACCTGGACCTGCATCCCCAGGATACCAGCGTACTGTACGCCTCGCACGGAGGCTACCGAACGCCGGAAATGGGCCTGTTCGTCAGCCGCGATGCCGGGGAAAGCTTTCAGCAACTCACCGACGGCCTGCCCTCCTTTTACACCGGCAAGGCCATGCTGGCCATCAGCCCCTCCGACCCGGATGTACTCTACCTGTCCGTAGCCGAGGTCATGCAGAGCATCGGCCTATTCCGCTCCACCGACGGCGGCGACAGCTGGACCAATGTCACCAATGAGGATGTGGCCCGCCACCAGGGCTGGTACTCCCACGATGTGGCCGTACACCCGGAAGATCCACAGGAGTTGCTCTACGTGGGCATCGACGTGCACAAATCCGAAGACGGCGGTCTTTCTCTCCAGAGAAAAACCTACTGGAACAAGTGGTACTTCGGCCAAACGCCCGTGGGCGGCCCGGAGGGACCCCCCGATTACGTACATGCCGACATCCACGCCGCCTACTACCATCCCCTGCTGCCGGAAACGGTATTTCTGGCTACCGACGGCGGCATTTTCGTTTCCGAAGACGGGGGCGAGACCTGGGCGGGCCGCAACGGCGGCTATCAGACCCAGCAGTTTTATGCCAACTTCTCGTCCTCGGCCACCGAGCCCCGGCTGGCCATGGGTGGCATGCAGGACAATGCCACGGCCATCTATGTGGGCGACGACGCCTGGGTGCGCGTCATCGGCGGGGACGGGCTCAGTACGGCCATTGACCCCACCAACCCCCAGGTGCTCTACGGCTCTTACCAGTATCTCAACCTCGTCAAATCACTGGACGGGGGCAATCAGTTCATCTCCATCGCGGTATCCTCGGCCGAGGGCGAGAGCCGGGCCTTTGCCGGGCCTTTCGAGCTGTCGCCCCACGATCCCGGCACCCTCTATGCCGGTGCGCAGCGATTGCACAAGTCTGCCAACGGCGGAGGCGACTGGACCGCTACCAGTTCCGGCCCCGTGGATCGCGGCAATCCCATTCTCCACATCGCCCCCTCGCCCCAGGATCCGCTCCTGCTTTACCTGAGTACGGCCCCGCATTTCGAGGACGGCGCCCGGGTGCTGCGCAGCCTGGATGAAGGTGCAACCTGGGCCGTCATGGACGGCCTGCCCGACCGCGTGGCCAAGGATATCGCCTTCCACCCCACCAACGACAGCATCGCCTACGTGGTCTTTTCGGGCTTCGGCAGCGGGCACGTGTATAAAACGACGGACCGGGGCGAAAGCTGGAACGATATCACGGGCTCATTGCCGGATGTGCCCACCAATACCGTGGTGGTGGATCCGGACCATCCGGATCATCTGTACGTTGGCAACGACCTGGGCGCGTACGCCTCGCTGGACGGCGGTCAAAGCTGGGAGCCGCTGATGGAAGGCTTTCCGGAGGCCAGCCTGGTGATGCACCTGAGTATCTCGCCGGCCGACCGGAAACTGCGGGCCGCTACGCACGGCCACGGCGTGTACGAGCGCGACCTGGAGCAGCCCGTAGCGGTACAGCAAGCCCGGAGGATGGACCCGGATATGGGTCAACCCTATCCCAATCCGACCACTGGCCTGGTGTACTGGCCCGTGCAGGGGGGCGAACTGCGTGAAGTGCGGGTTTACGATCTGGCCGGGCAGTTGGTGCGCGCCTTTTCGATAACGGCCCGCCCCGGGCAGTTGCCGCAGTTCGACCTGAGCGGCCTGCCTGCGGGCAGTTATGTGCTGGATGCCCGGAACACGCAGGGCAGAAGCTGCTCCCGGATACAGGTGCTGACGGACTGACAAAAATCACCCTCGAGCCGGGAACCGATCACTGAAGGCTTGATGTTTTTGGGCTAGATTACAGATGAACCAAACATCCAAGTCATTATGTTCCAACTGCGCATTTCCACCTTGATGTGGCGGTTTTACCTGATGATGGCGGTTGGAATCATCGCCGTCTATACCGCCCAAAGCTGGCTGATTGTAGTCACGTTTGCCATTGCGGTGAGTGCCATTTTGGGCTATCGGATTCCCTGGCCTCGTACCGAAGAGAAGGAAGGAAAGCATGTGGCCCTGCCACCGCAAGCCGGCAAAAAACTGCGCCAAGCCAGTTAGTCAATCGATTATTCATTCTAAAAAAGAACCCTTGCCCGGGCTCTGCCGGCAAGGGTTTGTTGTTGTACGCCATGCCTGGCGCACACAAAAAAAGCCGCTCTCCGGGTCGGAGGAGCGGCTTGCTTGTGGAGACGGCGAGAGTCGAACTCGCGTCCAGCGAAAGCACCAGAGAGCTTTCTACATGCTTAGTGCGGCCTCGGATTGTCGGGTGTTCGAAAGGTGGCTGCACGAACCTGGACGAACACCTTAGTTTCTTGGATCTCGCAGCCCGGTCGAAACGAGCCGGCCTGCCAGCCTGAAGGTCGATGATGTGCGGCGCGCTGTGTATCAGGCGTCAAGCGCACGGCACAAAGGCATACCTAGGACCTCGTCTTAGGCTGCCATGGCATACTGAGTATTGCCATCTAAAAAAGGGTTATAGCTAGTTGTTAACGGAGATAAACTACGTGCTCCGGCATGCTTACTAACCAGTTGACTTCCCTGTCGATTCCAATACGTCCCCAATTGTCAATGAACACTTGCACTTTATAGGGTGCAATTTCCGTGCCAAGTCATTTTGACAGGCACGCAAGGTAATAACTTCTCGGGGCAGGAAAAAGTTCCATTCGGTTGGGGAGAGCACGGGCATGGTGGCTTCCTTTGGTTCGGGTAAAAAAAGAAGGGTACGTTTTCCGGAGAAAACCGATTGGCGTTGCGAAAAAAGCAACAGGGAGTTCATGAAATTGAGGGCTTGAGCAGGTGCTGTTCAGCTTTATCCCCACCATCAGGATCTGCAGAGGCTGAAAATTTGTTGAACGGCAGCCAAATAATTTGTGCGACCACCCTTCCGTTTTTCCCATGTTTCATTTAGCTGACACAGTGCAATTCTACCACCTCTGCTATCTTCACGCTCGAAAGTACACCCTATGACTAAGACCCTCTTTGCCCTTCTTCGCGAGCGCAAGTTGCCGCCCGATGCGCGGGTGGCGCTGAGCCCGGCCCAGTGTGCGCAGGCCATGCGCGATTTTCCCGTGCAGATCGTTGCCGAGCCATCCCCCATCCGCTGCTTTTCCGATGAGGAGTACCGGGAGGCGGGCATAGCCGTTCGGGACGCCCGCCGGGAGGCCGACGTGCTTTTGGGCGTCAAGGAGGTGCCCGTGGGGGAACTCCTGCCCGGGAAGACGTACTGCATGTTCAGCCACACCATCAAGAAACAGCCCTACAACCGGGGATTGCTGCAGGCCGTCCTGGAGCGGGGTATTCGCCTGATCGACTACGAGGTGCTCACCGATGCGCGGGGTCTTACCCTCACCGCCTCCGCCCCCTTGTCCGCCCCGGCGCGGCCCCCCACGCGCCCTGGATGTTGCCGACGGGCCTGTTCCCC
>JAJDFU010000020.1 GCA_020528935.1 Saprospiraceae bacterium
CACCGGCACAACCCGCCCGCAACCGACACTGTACTCACTCTGGCCGGCCTGATCTCCTGTACCGATTACGAACTCCAGCTCCGCACCCGCTGCGGCGACAGTACCAGCACGAGCTGGAGCCCCCTCGTCTTTTTTACCACCTCGGGCTGCGGCGCTTGCCTCGACCTCGCCTATTGTACACCCGAGGGCTTCAATACCGTGGATGAATGGATCGACTCCGTGCAGGTGCACACCCTCTCCAACGCCTCGGGCGATAACGGAGGCTACGGAGATTTCACCGGACTTCTGCCCGCTCTGCCCCTGCAGGTGGGTTCCAGCTATCCGATCTTTCTCGCGCCGGGCTTTTCGGGCATTCCCTTCGCCGAGTTTTTCCGCATCTGGATCGACCTGGATCAGAGCGGAACCTTTGAAGAAAGCGAACTCGTTTTCAGCAGTTCGCTGCCCAGCGAACTGCCGGTGGAGGATTCCATCTCCATTCCGGCCGACGCCCTCCTCGGCCCCACGCGCATGCGCATCGGCATGAAATTCGATGCCCTGGGACCGGACGAGGTATGCAGCCCCTTTGGATTTGATTTCGGGGAGATGGAGGATTACTGCATCGAATTGATCGATCCGAGAACTTGCGATTCGCCACAGCTCATCGATACGCTGACCGACGACGATCAAGTGGTGCTGAGCTGGGCGGCCCAAACGGGTACCGACCAGTACTTGCTCACCCTTTTCCTGGAGGACAGCACCGAGGTCTGGACCGAAATGATCACGGATACCACCTTCACCCTGCCTTTTGACCAGCTCGACAGCTGCACGACCTATTTCATACAGCTCACCGGCCAATGTGTTATGTTGTTCAGCGACCCTACGCCTCCGTTCCAGTTTGAGACGGGTTGCCTCAATGCGGTCGGGGAAATCACCCGGCAAGACGATATCGACCTGCGCATTCAGCCCAATCCGGTGCGCGGCCCGGCAGTCCACTACCGCTTGTCGCTGAGCGAAAACCAGCAGCATGCCGTATTGGAGTTGTGGAGCCTGGAAGGCCGCCTGATGCAGCGGGAGGCCGGCCTGGTCATCCCCGCAGGCGAATCGTTCGGGCAGCTTGGAACCGGGGCGTTGCCGGCCGGCATCTATTTGCTGCGCCTGCGATTGGCTGACGGGCGCTTTGCCGTACAACGGGTCGTGGTGCGCTGACCCACCGCCGCCTTTTTTATGCGCGGTAAACCAAGTCGTTGGGAAGTCCCAAACCTTTTCGGAAGCGGGACAACCGCCCGGCAAGCCCAAATGAAAGGGTGGGCTGGCCGGGAAAGCCGGATTTCAGACAAGCCAATACTTAGACTTATTTGATTTTTATAAATTTTAATGGGTACTTGAACAGGTGTTCATGGTGCGATCGCCTCCCGTACAAAACCTTGCCCCGGCCAAAAAGCCAGGCTAGCATCCGGCAGAGGCATGCGCTTTACTTCACCAAAACCCTATACCCAATGGATTTAACAAGCCTATTGATCTTTCTGGCCGTCGGCGCAGTTGCCGGCTGGCTGGCCGGCCTCATTGTGAAAGGCGGCGGATTCGGATTGCTCTGGAACATCATTCTGGGCATCATCGGCGGCATCGTCGGTGGATGGCTGTTCGGTATACTCGGGGTCTCGGCCGGCAGCGGCCTGGTCGGTTCCATCATTACAGCCGTCGTAGGCGCTGTGGTGATCGTTTTTGTGGCGGGCTTGTTCAAACGATGATGCAGCGGTCGGACTTACTGCGCCGGATTCGTACTGAGGAGGTTCTGTTGAACGGGCATGCAGAAGGTGCTCAAAACATGGGGTGGTGCGTTTCACAACACAGAGGCCGCTCACCCGGAAGGCCGATGTACGCTGGGCGGAGACCTGACGCGTCCTCACAGCGGTCAGGGGGCGCGG
>JAJDFU010000436.1 GCA_020528935.1 Saprospiraceae bacterium
GTATTACTGTTATTATCCGTACCCAAATTTGGGCCCACAAAATTTTGCAATGGTCAGGGTCTTAGATGCTGACAAGCATAGCTTCGTCAGGTATTACCAGAAGCCATCTCAAGCATGTTTTTTTGGCGAAAAGGAGAGCGGCCGGCCTGGCGGTCAGGAACGCCAACCGAAAACGGTCATTTTATTCTTGACATAGTAAAGGCCTGGCCTACAATTTTTTGCCTTGCCCCTTGAGCAGGGAAAGGCCGAGGCGCAGGGTGTGGTAGTCGTACTGTTCGTTCAGATACTCGTGCAGGGCCTTTAGGCGAACGGGCTTTTCCAGGTAGGGCAGGGCGCGTTCTACCTCTTGCAGAACCCCGGCAGGAAGCAGGCGCGAAACGTCCAGCTTCTCGCCTTCTTCCAGGGCCGCGGCCAGGTGTTGTACGATGGTGCGGATGCTTCGATCGCGCCGGCTGGCGATCTCTTCCAGGCTGAGCCCCTCCTCGTACAGCTGAATGCTCAGGCGTCGGGAGGAGCCGTCGCGGCTTTTTCCGCCCTGCTCTTGCACGTATGTCCGGATGACCTCCAGAAACCGCCGGCCGTAGCGCTTGAGTTTGGAGGCAGCCACGCCGGATACAGCGAGCATTTCCTGCTCGCTGAGCGGCTTTTGCTCTACCATGGCCTTGAGGGTGGCATCGTTGAAGATGACATAGGGAGGTACGCCCTGCTCCCGGGCGAGGGCTTTGCGCAGCTGCCGCAATTGATCGAACAGCAGATCGGCCTGCGTGGCGGAGCGCGAAAGGCGTTCCTTCTCGCGGGTGCGGTACTCGGCCAGGGCGGTGCGCTTTACCAATTGCACCGGCTGCTTGTCGAAAAGAACGCTGCGGCTGGAGGGGCTGAGGCGAAGGTGGCGCCCCGCGCTGAGGTCGATGCGCAGGTAGCCCAGCTGAACGAGTTGCTGCAGGTAGTAATTCCAGTCGGCATACGGCAGGTCCCGGCCTGCTCCGAAGGTCTTGATGCGGTGCCAGCCCTGCTGTCGGATTTCGGACTGGGCATGGCCCTTGAGCACGTCCGCTACCTGGGAAAGGGTGCCCGACTCCCGCATGCGGTACACGGCAGAGAGGGCCTTCTGAGCCAGGATGGTGCCGTCGAAGCGCTGGGGCGGCTTCCGGCAGATATCGCAGTGGTTGCAATCCCGGTCAAAAGCCTCCCCAAAGTAATTGAGCAGGATGCGCCTCCGGCACACCAGGGATTCGGCAAAGGTCTTCATCTGATCCAGCTTGGCCAGTTGCACCGCTTCCTGGCTGGATTCGTTCCGGCTCAGCATTTCCTGCAGCCGCATCACATCGGCAAAACTGTAAAAGAGCATCGCCTCGGCGGGTGCGCCGTCGCGACCGCTGCGCCCGATCTCCTGGTAGTAGTTCTCGATGCTTTTGGGCAGGTTGTAGTGGATCACCCATCGCACATTGCTCTTATCGATGCCCATGCCGAAGGCAATGGTCGCGCAAATGACCTGGCTCCGGTCGTGGATGAAGTCGTCTTGTACCCGCTGGCGGTCGGAAGCGGACATGCCGGCGTGGTAGTGCCTGGTATTGTTGCCCTGTGCTTGCGGTTTGCAGTCCATATGCTCGGTATCCGGGCGGCTTAGGCAATACACACTACCCGGTGTCTGCGTGCGCGCCTGGACGAACTGCAGGATCTGTTCCAGGCGCTTCTTCCCCGGCCGCACTTCCAGAAACAGATTGGCCCGTTTGAACGAAGCTATAAAGATGCCGGGATCCCGCAATTGCAGTTGCTGCCGGATGTCTTTTTGGGTGGAGGGATCGGCGGTAGCCGTGAGGGCCAGCATGGGCAAGTCCGGAAAGTTTTGCCGCAGCGTGCGCAACTGGGTGTATTCCGGCCGAAAATCGTGTCCCCAGGCGGAGATGCAGTGGGCCTCGTCAATGGCGATCAGGCCGAGCGGGGCGCGATGCAGAAGGGAGAGAAAGTCCGGAGCGACCGCTTTTTCCGGCGAAACGTACAACAGCTGGAGTTGCCCGCCGAGCAGCGCACGCACCACCTCCTCCTGGGCCTGTCTGGACTGACTGCTGTTGATAAAAGCCGCCCGGATGCCCAGTTGCTGCAGGGCCGTGACCTGGTCCTGCATGAGCGAGATGAGCGGGGATACGACGAGCCCCGTTCCCGGAAGGGCCAGTGCCGGGATCTGATAGCAAAGGGATTTTCCTCCACCGGTAGGCAGGAGTACTACGGCATCCTTGCCGGACAGAACATGAAGGATCGCTTCCTCCTGCAGGGGGCGAAAGGAGGAATAGCCGAAATAGTCCGTTAAAATGCGGCGATGGTCCTTCACATGAGTAGAGTGTGGCATACCTCAAAAAGGTAAACCGAAATCGGGAAAGATGGAAGGTGAAATCCGAAAAAACGAGGGGGCTTCCCGAGGGAGTGGGAAGCCCCTTGAAAGTAAACACGCTTCTTGTTGATAGGTGAATAGGAAGGAATAAGAATTAACCAGGGTTAGTTTTTTCCTTGCTATAGTACAAATGTAGGGTACTGCTCCATACCAGAAAACCCCATCTTAATGGGGTAGGGGGGTCAGGTGAAGCGGCGCATGCGTAGCTGGATGGTAAAGCCGTGTCCGTTTTGGATGGAAAGATCCGCGCCGATGCGCTGGGCGCGCATTTGCAGGTTGGTCAGGCCTTGTCCCTTGTTGGCCTGCTGGGTGTCGGGATGGCCGGTGCCGTTGTCGGCAACGGTGAGCACGAAGTCCTTGCCCGAGTTCTCAAGCACGATGGCCACCTCGCTGGCATTCGAATGTTTGGCCACGTTGTTAATGGCCTCCTTGTAGATGAAGTAGAGCTCCTGCCTGATCTCGAAGGGGATCTTGACGTTGGGATCTACGCGGTGCAACTCCAGGTTGTAGTGCACATCCACCGGCATGAGGATGTCATCGGCGTGTTCGCGCATGCGCTCGATGAGGTTTTCCATCTTGTCTTTTCGCGAGTCGATGGACCAGATGACGTCGTTCATTTTGGACATGGCCTTGCGGCTCACTTCCCCGATGCGGCGCAGGCGTTCCTTGACGCGCTCTTCGCGGACCTGCATCTGGAGGATATCCGTCTGCATGGCAATGCCGCTGAGCAGGCCGCTCATTTCGTCGTGCAGGTCAGAGGAAAGCTTGGTGCGCAGGCGCTCCACCTTGAGGCGCTGCTCCAGGCTGCGGCGCATAAAGAAATAACCGACGCCCAGGGAGAGGAATATCGCCAGGCCCCAAAACCACCCGGTGCGATACCAGACCTGGAGCACCCGGATCTCCACCTGCAGGGCTTCCTGGCTCCACAGGCCGTTGGGCGGTGCTCCCTTGACGTGCAAGGTGTACGTTCCGCTGGGCAGTTTGGTGTAGTTGGCGATGGGGGTGGTGCCCAGGTAGTTCCAGTCTTTGTCGTAGCCTTCCAGTTTGATCTTGAACTGGTTTTTCAGGGGGCGATCGTAGAGGGGCAGCATGAAGTGCAGCTGAAAGTAGGTGTCGCTAGGGGCGATGGTGAGGCGGTTGAGCTCCGATAGCCGGGTGCTGCGCACAATGAGCCCGCCCTCCCTCGGATTGTAGCGCACCACCTTCGTGAGCACTACCCTGGGGGTGGGTGCATCGGCCAGCAGGTCTTCGGCAGAGAACACGTTCAGGCCGTTGGGGCTGCCAAAGAAATACCGGCCTGTATTGCCTTTCAGGCAGGTGTTGGGGCTAAATTCGTTGGAGGTCAGGCCATCCTCCCGGAAAAAGTTGCGGAAGAGCTGTTTTTGCTGATCGAAATAAGACAGGCCGTAGTAGGTGCTCAGCCAGAGGTTGTCGTTATTGCCGGGCAGTATGCCGAAGATCTTTTCATGGGGCAGGCCCTGCTGCCGGTTGTACTCTACCAGTACCCCCTTGCCCGGCACATAGGCGATCAGGCCGTTGTTGGTGCCCAACCACAGCAAGGAGTCGCCCCGGGCGTGCATGGTGTACACCTGGTAGGAACGGGTAGCCATTACTTCGTCGTGCAGGGCCATCCACTCGGCTTCCTCCCGATCGGTGTGTATGCGCAGCAGCCCGCGGTTGGTGCCTATCCAGAGCAGGCTGTCTCCGGAAGCATCGATGAAGTAGGGCTTGGCCCGGCGCAGGGGGTTTTGGTCTTTGGCGTCGAAAAACTCCAGGAAAGAACCGCTGCGGGGATCAAACCGAAGCAACAGTCCCCGGTTGTAGCCTTTTTCGGCCAATATCCAGATCCGGCCGTCTTCGTCCAGGGCGAGATCGAGCAGTGAATGGTAGTAGCCGTACCGCTTCGTTTCCAGGGTGCCGATATCAAAAGCGATCAGGGCGGGCGAGAGGGCTTCGTCACAGCTCACGCTCCAGATGGTATTTCTGCTGGGATCGAAGATCATGGGGCCCCCACACAGGGGAGCCATGGCCTCATCACTGCCGGAACGCAACAGGGAGAGGCTGTCCAGCACGCCCTCTGCCGGCCGGTACCGGTACCAGGCTCCTTCCTGGGTAGAGATGTACACTTCGCCAAAGGTGGCCTGACAAATGCCGCGGATGTCGTGCCGCACCCGGCTGTCACCCAGGGGCTGGCTGAGCAGGGCACTGATCTTGGAACGGTTGTTCTGTACGCTTTTCATGCCCTGGCCGGTGCCCAGGAAAAGGGTGTTGAAGAAGTCTTTGGCCTGTACCGTGGATAGGCCGTCCAGGGTAGAGAGCAGGTAGGAAAGGTCGGCCAGTTCGCCATTGGCCTGCAGACACAGCAGGCGCTCGTACTGCGGCGGCATACCTGCGCCGTGGCCTATGGCAAAGAGCAGGTTTCCGGCCTCGTCTTCCCACACCCTGCGCACGGGCCGTCCGCTGTTCAGCCCGGGAACAAGGGTCCAACGCTTGTTGAGGGTGTCCAGCTGATAGAGGCGCTCCGGCTTGCTGGTGGACATCCAGATCCGCCGGCCGGCGTCTTCGTAAAGGAAGTTGATCTTTCGAAAAAAATCCGGAGAAGGCGGCAGCGTGTCGAAGTCGGATCGGCCGAAGACCTTGAGCAGCCGGCCTTCTGCAGAGAACCACCGCAGGCCTTTTTCATCGTCCTGAATGAGGAACTGCCCGTTGGTAAGGGGCTGCAATTGCAGATCCGAGGTTACCAGTTGCCGGTTCTCTTCCAGAAAAAGCTGCTCCTGCAGCTCGTCCTCGTAGCGGTACAGATGCACGCCTTCCTCACTGATGCTGGCCACGAACAAGCGCCCGGATCGATCCAGGGCCACATCGCGCGCATTGCCCCGCACGCCCCGGCCGGGCAGTAGATCCACCCGCTCGATTTCGTCCTGCCCGGGATGAAGCAGATCGAAAAAGGCGTAGGAGTGCTCGTACAGAATGACGATGCGTTGGCGGTGATCCTCGTACAGGCGATCGATGGCGATGCGGGAAAGGGCGGGATGGCGACCGGGCTCGTCGCTGTAGGTCTCAAAGGTATATCCGTCAAAGCGATTGAGGCCGGTGGGTGTACCGATCCAGAGGTAGCCGGAACTGTGCAGCAAAATATCGGAAATGACGCGATCGGTAAGGCCCTCCTCCAGAGCATACGTCTGGGAGGGCAATTGCGAAGGTTGGGCCGACAGGGGCAACACTACCGCTGCACAGCCCAGGGCCAGGGCGCATATGAGCTTCAGCGCGGTCCACTCATTCATTTGGGCAAACAGG
>JAJDFU010000630.1:0-6639 GCA_020528935.1 Saprospiraceae bacterium
TGTGTTGTTTTTTTTGCGTGGTCCGCCGCCCCCCGTGTCCTACACTGGATCGCTCGTTGGCAGCGTCAGATGTTTATAAGGGACAGATATAGTGGATGTGGATACGGAGGCGGCGTATTCAGCACTTAACCACCGCTAAACGATGTTTGGCCATTTTTGCATTGCCGATAATCCTCGGTTTTTTACTCGAACCCGCCCCCGCCCACGGTCAGGCTCACGTGAAAGCCGCCGACGTTGCCGTCGGGGCCGTTGCGGATCTCGCCGCCGCTGTAGTCCCAGCGGTCGCGCCGCAGGGCCAGGGTGTAGCCGGCACGCAGGCCCAGTTTGAGGCCGTACCCGCCGGCAAAGGGAAAGAAATCGGCCCCCAGTTCGAAGTCGAGCAGGAAGGAGCCGTTGGATACATTGGTCTCCAGGGGCAGTACGCCGGTGCCGTTGGTCACCACATTGTCGAAGTCCACATCCTCATCCCGGGTGCTGGTGAGGGTCATGCCGCCTCCCCCGATGCCGATCAGGGGAAAGACGAGCAGTTTCTGCTGGTTGACCACGGCATAGCCGAAGTTGAAAAAGCCGGCCCCGCCCGCCAGGCGGCCCTCGAAATTGTTGACCGGCCCGTTCCAGCTGACGCGGCTGCCGCCCAGAAAATAGCCCTTGCCGCCCACGATGAAGCGGTTGAACATGCTGTAGCCCTCCCCACCCAGCAGCATGAAGCTGTTGCTCAGAGCCGGACCGATGTCGGGCAGAGAGGCCTGGAAGCCGTCCACATCCACCTGCCGGTAGCCGATCAGAAGGCCGCCGCTGCCGCCGTCGGTTACTTTTTGAGTGTGGCCACTTGCAGCAAATAGGAGGAGGAATACCAGGCTGAAAAAGCCTTGTCGCAAGAAAAGGAACTTGGGTTTCATAACCGATGTTTTTTATCCAAACTACTTCTTCGGCAAAAAAGATCGGCCGGCAAATAGGATAGCTCCTACAAACCCATTATCCCGTCCGCCCCAAAAGCCCATAGCCACCGTTCCATCCATCCGTAAATCCCGCCTATCTTTGCCCCCTGATCAAACCCCAGCCCTTATGCTCATCATCACCGGAGCGGCCGGCTTCATCGGCTCCTGCCTGGTCCGCTACTTCAACGACCGGGGCCGGAACGACCTCCTCGTATCGGACGATTTCAGCCGGGCCGACAAGAACCGAAACCTGGAGGGCAAGGCCTTCCGCGAGCGCATCCACCGCAGCGAACTGCACGACTGGCTGGACCGGCACTACGCATCGGTGGACGGCATCCTGCACATGGGCGCCCGCACCGATACCACCGAGAAGGACACGGCCATCTTCGACGAGCTCAACCTGCACTTCAGTCAGCGGCTATGGCAGCAGTGTGCCCGCTACGACATTCCGCTGATATACGCCTCCAGCGCCGCCACCTACGGCCTGGGTGAGCACGGCTACCGGGACAGCCACGAGTTGGTGAGTGATCTTCATCCACTGAACCCCTATGGCGTATCCAAGAACGACTTCGACCAATGGGCGCTGGGCCAGGAAGAGGCGCCGCCCTTTTGGGTCGGGCTGAAGTTCTTCAATGTGTACGGACCCAACGAATACCACAAGGGCCGCATGGCTTCCGTCATCTTCCACACGGCCCGCCAGATCAAGGCCACCGGCGGCATGAAGCTCTTCCGCTCGCATCGGCCGGATATTGCCGACGGCCAGCAGAGCCGCGACTTCATCTACGTCAAGGATGTAGTGCGCGTCATTCACTGGCTGTGGGAGCACCGCCCGGCCAATGGCCTGTACAACCTGGGTACCGGTCAGGCGCGTTCCTTTCTCGACCTGGCGACCAACACCTTCCGGGCTATGGGCCGCGAGCCCGACATCTCCTTTATCGATACGCCGGAAGACATCCGCGACACCTACCAATACTTCACCGAAGCGGATATGCACAAGCTGCGAGCCGCCGGCTACGAGGCCCCTTTTCACTCGCTGGAAGAGGGGATCGAGGACTACGTGACGAACTACCTGCAGGAAGAGCGGATTTGGTGATCCCGGAGGGATATAAAGCAGCTGCAGGTAGGTTTTGTGTTGCTCGCAGGCAGGATGGCAGATTATAACATGCTGCTTATCAGCTTCTTTTGAGCTCGATCCGATCGGATCGGATCGCCAACGGCTTTCCACATCTCCCCCTGCCCCGCTTCCGCTTTTTGACCGCCCGTCAACCTTTTGGCCCCTGCATTGTCCTAATTTTGCATGCTAAAACCGACTACCATGTCCACCACCGCGACCATGACCCAGTCGCCCGCCCAGCAGCGGGGCAGTGCCATCCGGGTCATCAAGTACGCGCTCTTCAGCGCTTCCATCGTACCATCCTTTGTGGGTGCCGCATTGGCCTATCACCTGGCGCCGGAGCAATTCAACCTGCTGTATGCGGTACTCGCCGGATTGGGCCTTTTTCTGGGGCAAATGGCCGGCGACTATTTCTACTACTACGGCACCCATTTCCACTCGGATGCCCGCGATGCCCACACCAAGATCTTCGCCGGCTGGAAACCATTGTACACCGACAGCTTTCTCGGCGACCGCGGAACCCTCTGGGCCGGCATCGCCTGCTTAGTGCTCGATCTCGCCATTGCCGTGTTCTTCACCTGGCAGCTGGGTTATGAGGTGATGCTGTTAGCCGCCATCGGGGCCGGGGTGGCCATCTTTTTCACCCCCCTCATGCTCAAAGGCTATAAAGAGCCCGTCATCTTCTTCACCTTCGGGCCCCTGGTGATGGCCGGCATCTACTACGTGCTCACCCGGCAGTTCGGCTGGGATCCCATTGTGGTCTCGCTGCCACTGGGCTTTCTCATCACCGTCGTAGCCTATCTGAAGGGCGCCCGCTATGAGCTCGTGCAGGAAGGCGATCAGGAGCTCATCCTCAAGCTCAACCGGCAGGTGATCATCGCGCTTTCGGTCCTGGCTTACGTGAGCCTGGGCGTAGCGGTAGCCGCCGGTTTTATACCCCTCTGGGGGCTGCTGGGCTTCCTGGCCCTGCCCATTTCCTACAGCGTGCTGGGCGTGATCCGCAAGGGCACAAGCGAGGTGAGTTCCTATCTCTGGGCTGTAGTGCGCGCCATCCTGGCCCTGGTGCTGGTAGGCGCCGTCTTAACCATAACCTTCCTCTATGGCTGATACGAATGCAAAACCAAACCTGAGCGCCAAGGAGTGGATCGTCGTTTGGGCCAAGGCGGCCCGGGCGCCCTTCCTTATTGTAAGTTTCCTGCCGGCCGTGCTGGGCGGCTTCATCGCCTGGAGCCAGGGGGCGATGGACTGGACGGCGTTCATCCTGGCGGTAGTGGGCGTCGTGATGGCCCATTCGGCTGCCGACTTTTTCGACGATTACTACGATTTCAAGACCGGCAACCTCGGCAATAAGGACCAGCAGTTTCACGACAGCCCCCTCATCAGCGGGGAGGTCACTGTCGGGCAGGTGCTTTTTGCGGCCATCCTGTGCATGCTCATTGCCCTGGCCTGCGGCATCTATCTGTTTATCAAGGAGCCTCAGGCCGTACTCTGGCTCACCCTGGGCGGGGCCTTTATTGTATTTTTCTACACCGCACCTCCCATCCGCCTCAACTACCGGGGGCTGGGCGAACTCATGCTCTTTTTCGCCTTCGGTCCCATGATCGTACTGGGTGTGTACTGGGTTATCACCGGTTCGTTCAGCTGGGAGCCCGTGGTGGCCGCCATCGCCCCCGGCATTTTCACCATGAATGTGGGTATCGTTTCCAACATCTTCGATCACGACGACGATGTGGAAAATGGCAAGTACACCATGCCCGTGCGCTTCGGACAGGCCGCCGCGGTGCGCATCCTGACCGCGGTGACGGTGCTGGCCTACCTTTCCGTGATCGCTGGGGTATGGATGAAATTGCTCCCGGTATGGACCTTACTGGTACTCCTCACTCTGCCGCTGGCTTACATCACCGTGCGGGAATCGTTTCACTATACCGATCTGAACCGCTACACCAAGGCCATGACCCAGGCCATAGCGACGACATCCCTGACCGGCCTTCTGCTGATCGCCGCCTACGCCCTGGCGATGTGGGTATGATGTACTAATCCAGAAAACGCGCTTTCAGGTCGGGGGTGGGGATCATGCAGCTCTCCCGCTTGCCGAACCACTGATAGCGGTTGCGGGCCACCCAGTCGTATACGGCATTGCGGATAGCGCGGGGAATGATCCGGAAGGCGTAGAACACCCGCCAAAATCCGCCCAGTTGCCGGGCAACTTCCAGGGCCATGTCGGATTTGAGGTGAAAGTGTCCCTGGTGGTAGAGGACCGCCGTAGTGAGATCGTCGGTGGGTAGTCCGGCTTCGGCAGCCAGTGTCTGCCCGGCCTCGCTTTGCAGGGACGCAAAGCGGAAATGTCCTTCCGGGTCGCGCCGGATCACAAATTGCACCAGGCCGTTGCACAGGTTGCACACCCCGTCGAAGAGCAGGACCGGATGCCGACCCACCGAAGCTGTCGTTTGTTCCTCGGTCATATTTGCAAAACGCCTTTGCAGCCGGGCTTGTTTCGGGCGTTCGATTTTCCTATTTTCATGGCGGCGGGTCAGCCCCCATCGCATTCCTCTTAACCAAGCTGAAAACACCATGTCCTCTCCCTCCGATCTGCTCGAAGAGCGCTGGAACGTAATCACCCATGGCCTGGGCATCGCACTGGCCCTGTTGGGCATTCCCTTTTTGGTATATACGGCCCTTACCAAGGGCGATCCGGCCCACGTCTGGGCGGTGAGCATTTTCGCGGCCAGCGTCCTGCTGATGTATGCCGTCCCCACGACCCTCCACCGCCGGCGCCATCCCGAGGACAAGCGCTGGTTTCAGTTCCTCGACCACATCAGCATCTACTACCTCATTGCGGGCAGCTATACGCCCTGTCTCGTGTTTTGCGTGGACGAGCCCGCCCGCAGCAGCTACCTGCTGTTGATGTGGGGCATTGCCGTGGCGGGTACCGTCTTCAAGCTCTTTTTCACCGGCCGCTTTACCATCATTTCCACGGCGCTTTATCTGGCCATGGGCTGGATGGTCATCTTCATCGGGCAGCCCATCATACAGGGTCTGAATGCCGAGGGGCTCACCTGGCTCATCATCGGCGGGGGCGGCTACAGCCTGGGGGTGATCTTCTTTCTGTGGAACAAATTGCCGTACAATCACGCCATCTGGCACGTCTTCGTCCTGGCCGGCACCGCCAGCCACTTTCTGGCCGTTTGGGCCGCCCTGGGCGGATAATATCCCATCCCGCATCGTCTCCCGAGCCCCAATGCGGGCTAGTTGGTCAGCACCCGGACTGTTATAAATAGGGGGCTCCTTTTCCCATCGGCTAGAAGGTATTATCTTGTAAAAAAACAAATCCATGCATTTTTGGATTACTGCGATTTTCTGGCTACTCCTTGCCCTACCGGCCTGGGCCCAGTTCGATCTGATTGCCTCCGAAGAAATAGGCAATGACCATTTCCGTGCCCGGATATGGGCCGACGGTCGAATGTTCTGGGATCGGCAGAAGAGTCAGTTTTTTGCACCGCCAGACAGCGCCACCTCGCCCATACGGGCAGCCGGCCTCTGGCTGGGGGGGATAGACGATGGCGGCACCTTCAAAACATCGATACAACAGTACAATACAGACGGAAAAACAGATTTTTTCCCCGGCACTCTGGAAAATTATACCGGCCAGCAGGATCAGTTGATTAACAAGGTATTTAAGGTAACGGGAGAAGAAATAGCAGCGCACAGGCAGGATTACCAAGATAATCTTGTCGTGGACAATCCCATCCCGGCGGTATTTGGCTGGCCAAGCCCAAACAATCCGCATTTTGAGGCCCTGCACGGGCTCGAACCGCTTGCCGAAGGGGCTTCTTTTTGGGACGAGGATCTAGATCAAAACTACAATCCCGAGCTTGGTGACTACCCTTTGGTAGCTACAAGAAGAATTTCGGTGCTCGAACTATTCAACAGGCCACCCCACGAAATGGTCTGGTCGGTGTTCAATGACGGATACCTAAATACCCAATCGGATGGCGAACCCGTCCTGATGGAGGTACAGGCCACTCACTACATCTGGCGTTGCGGCAACGAAGGCCTGATCAACAACACGCTCTTTACCACCTACCGCTTGATCAATCGAGCTCCTGAGCCGATCGACTCATTTTTCGTGGGGGTATATCTGGATGCGGACATTGGTTGCCCTCAGGACGATTACCTGGGCACTATTCCGGAATGGAATACCATATACGCCTACAATGCCAGCCCGCGCGACACCAGCTGCACGCAGTACGCATCCTATGGCGACAACCCACCCGTAGTGGCCCTGACCTTGCTGCGTGGCCCCTTGGACGAGTTTGGCGATGAATTGGAAATGGCCGTTGCCATGCCGGTCTATCCAGGCGATACGACCCTGCCGGATGGAATGCAAGCGCCCGAAACCTCCTTTCTGGAATACTACCGCAACCTGACGGGCAGTTGGAAAGACGGATCTCCGCTCACCTACGGCGGCAACGGCTATCAGACCGGGACGCCTACTCCTTTTGCCTTTTCGGGCAATCCGGCTGTAGATACGGGCTGGACGGAGCCTGGTGCAGGCCTCCTGCCCGGCGACCGGGCCATGATCGCCTC
>JAJDFU010000630.1:6739-13708 GCA_020528935.1 Saprospiraceae bacterium
TCCGGCCTGAGCGGACCGGCGGAGATCACGCTTTCCAATGCCCTGGGAGAAGTAGTGCACCACAGCAGGGAAGAGCTCGTCGACCCGCACCCGCTGGACCTTTCGCATTTGCCTTCGGGTCTGTATGTGCTCAGCCTGCGACAAGGAGAAAGGCAGCAGAGCCGCCGGCTGGTAGTGCACTAACCCTCATCGTCTCCCGGGCCCCAATGCGGGCTGGGAGGTATGATGGGGTAATTCTGTTTCTTTGCTCCATGCAACTGAGCAAACTCCGGGAACTTTTCCAGGACTATCGCCGCCACCTGCAGTCGGGCCGCCGGCATGAGCGGCTGCACTACTGGGCTTCGCTCCAGCACTTCCAGGACCACTGGGACCTGCAGGCCGACGAGCTGCCCGCCATGCTGGATACCAGCTTCCAGAATCCCACTACCCGCCGCCTGTGGAAGCGCGAAGGCTGGGAGCCCAAGCGCATGCTGCTGGAACTGGCCGGCCACGAGCCCGGGCTGATGCGGCAGGCCCTGCGCGACCTGCTGAACGAAGAGAAGGCCCTGGACGGCCGGGCCACCCGCTTTGTCTTCTACATGGACGAGCTGCTGCAAACCTACCGAAAGGCCCATCCCCGCAGTATTGATGCCAGCCACTACCTGGACGACTACGAGTTCATCTTCCTGCTGCTGGCCTTTCGCTACCCGGCCCACTACGCCCCCTACGACTTTTCCCGCTTTCGCCGGCTGCTGACGATGGTGCTGGCGCCCAACATACCGCTTACCCACGATGTGGAGCGCTATGCCAAAGTGATGCGCACCCTTTACAAGCTGATGGAAAAGGAAGAAGGCCTGCTGGCATTGCACCGGCAGCGCCTGCTCCCGGAGCATTACGCCGGCGAAACCCTCTTGCCTGTCTTCGACTTCTTGCAGGTCGTCGCGAATTAGTTGGCCAGATAGGCATCGATCTCTTCCAGGCACATGGGATAGAGCTGCTCGCTGAGGGCCTGGGAGAAGATCTGGGCGACTTGCACCGTGCGAATTACCGGCCGCACCGACTCCTTGCTGTTTTTCAGCGCGCGCATCTGGTTGATGAGATCCTGATCGAGCTGGGCGAGCTTCTCCTGCAACTGGTAGGTCTGTTCGAACCGAAAGGCCAGGTCGTAGTCGACGGCACCCAGCAAGCCGGTGCGAGACAAGGTTTCGAAGGAAACATCGGACAACTGGAACAGCTCAAAGTCCATGCTGAGCCCGTCGTCGCTGGGATGCAATTCGGCCGGATAATCGCGGATGACGGCCTGAATGGAATCCTCCGGCACCTCGGGTTCGAGTTCTTCGTCCAAGAGGGGTAAAAAGGCCAGCATGAATTCCATTTGCAGATCGTTTTGCGCGCGGGTGGAGTCGATTTTTTCCCGGTTCTTCTGGATTTCGATCTTCATGTTTTCCAGGGCCTGCTGGATCTGTTGCTTCTCCTTTCGACCCTCGTTCCAGTCGGTGAGCCAGAGGGCGAACAGTACCCCCAGCAGCACGCCCAGAAATTCGATGAGCTGGTTGAACCAGTCTACCCGGTATATCCACCGGAATGCCTTTTTCCGTTCAGCCATAACACTGCGTTTGAAAGCTGTAAATAAGGTACAGCATGCCGGCCAGGCCCGAGCCTGAATTCGGATGGGCAAGCCCCCTTTTTCGATAAACACCGGCACGGTTAGCAACGAATGCCTATTTTTATAATTTCAAAACCAAACTGCATACTACCAATGAAACAACTCACCAAAGCCCTGTTTTTTCCCCTGGTTCTGGCCGCCATCGTGGCCTGCGAACCGGCGCCCAAAAAGCTGGAAGCCACCAACAAGGATCCCGATCTGGCGAAACAAACCGCCGGCGTGTACACGGGCGAAGTGCCCTGCGCCGACTGCGAGGCTATCGCCTACAAGCTGGCCCTGAAGCCCGACTTCACCTATGAGGCCGAGATGGTGTACAAGGGTAAATCCGAGGAGGCCCAACCCCTGAGCGGAAGCTATGCCTTCACCGAAGACAGCATCCTCGTACTCGAAAAGGACGAGCCCGGTATGAACTACTTCAAACTCGGCGAAGCCGGCCTCACCATGCTCGACCAGAACGGCGAGGTGATCACCGGCGATCTGGCCGACCGGTATCAGCTCATGAGAATGGATCGCGCGACGCCCATGAAAGCCATGGCCGAACAAGACAACCCCGATGCCCAGCTCAAGAACGATATGATGCGCAAACTGCAGGCCGAAGGCGTGGACTTCTACGCAGCCGGCAACGAGCCGTTCTGGAGCGCACAGATCGATTTCGAGAAGGAGATGGTCTTCAACCCCATGGAAGGCGAGCCCATGTCCACCCCGGCGGTAGAAGGCGCATTTGCCATGGATGCCGATCCGCCCCGTATCCGCTACGCTGCCGAAGTGGAATCCGGCAACCTGATCGTCGAGATCATTTCGGAAGAGTGCATGGACGGTATGTCGGGCGAAAAGTTCACCCATCGGGTGAAAGTCGATATCCGGCGCGGGACCGATAAGGAATACACCACCTATGAAGGTTGCGGTCGCTACGTGACGGACTACGACCTGGCCGGCACCTGGGAGCTGCAGGAAATGGCCGGCAAAGCCGTGGACGGCAGCCAATTCAGGAAGGGAACTCCCGTGCTTACCTTCATGCCCGAGGTGCTGCGCGTAAGCGGCCATGCCGGTTGCAACCAGATGACCGGGGCCTACACCATGGAGAAAAAGGCTGTCCACTTCGGCGACCTGGCCTCTACCATGATGGCCTGCCCCGATATGGATCTGGAGCAAGAATTCTCCAAAATGGTGAACGGACGCATCCTGGAATACAAACTGGATGGCGACCGGCTCATCCTCACACACCCCAGCGGCAAGACCCTGGTGTACAAGAAAAAGGCCTGATCGCATACCGGGCATCCAACCCAAAGGGGGAAAGCGGCAGCAGCTGCCGTATTCCCCCTTTTTTTCGTTGGGCGAATCCTGCCTTCCGTTCATCGATTATTTCATGCGGATCCTGACCGGCAGGCTACCTTTCTTTTTTTATCCAATGGAACCAAGCATGATTAAAAATACCGCATGGCCCTTATGTATTCTCCTTGGCCTGGCCCTGGCCTGCCAAAAAGAGGCTCCGGAGGAAACCCGTCAGGTGAAGACCTATACCATCGAGCAATTCATGGATAACACCACGGTGTTCGGCAGTTCCTTTTCACCGGACGAAGATCACCTGCTCATCACCAGCAATCGCTCCGGGATTTACAATGCCTATCGCCAGCCCGTGGCAGGGGGCGATTACTCGGCCCTGACCCAATCCGACAGCTCCTCCATTTACGCCCTCTCCTACTTCCCCGAGGACGGGCGGATCCTTTTTCAGATGGATGATAACGGCAATGTGATCTGGCATCTCTTCGTCCGCAACCCCGATGGCACAAGCGTGGAACTCACGCCCGACTCGGCGGCCCGGGCTACCTTTCTCGGCTGGGCCCACGATAGAGAGCGCTTCTTCATGGGCTGGACCAAGCGCGATCCGCGCCTCACGGATATTTACGAAGTATCGCCGGACAGCCTGAAGCCCAGGCTGATCTATGCCAATGAGGAGGCCTATCAATTCGGCGGTATCTCGCCGGACGAGCGCTACCTGGCCTTCACCGATCCCATCAATACCAACGACTCGCGCTTGCTGCTCTACGACCGGGAGCAGAAAGCGCTTACCGAAATATCCCAAAACCAGGCCGGCCACCAAGCTGCCGATTTCAGCCCCGACGGCAAATACTTCTACTACATCACCGACGACGGCAGCGAGTACGGTTACCTCATGCGCTACGAGTTGGCCACTGGCCAGCGCGAAAAGATCCTGGAAAAGGACTGGGATATCAGCTATGCCAATTTCTCCCGCAACGGTAAGTACCGCGTGGTGGGCATCAATGCCGATGCGAAAACCATCATTGAAGTAACGGACATGGAAACGGGCGAAGCCGTTGAATTGCCCGAGCTGGGTGCCCGCAGCGTGAGCTCGGTCAACATTTCCGACAGCGAACGGTACATGGCCTTTTACGCCGGCAGCTCGGGCTCCACCTCCAACCTTTTCGTGTACGATTTTACGACCGGTGATTACCAACAACTCACCCAGACCCTGAACGAGGAGATCGACCCGCAGGATCTGGTCACTGCCGAGGTGGTTCGGTACACTTCCTTTGACGGCCTGGAGATCCCGGCCATTTACTACAAGCCCCACCAGGCCTCTGCCGAAGATCCCGTGCCCGCCCTGGTGTGGGTGCACGGCGGCCCCGGCGGGCAGAGCCGGCAATCGTACAGCGCCTTGTTGCAATACCTGGTCAACCACGGCTATGCCGTGCTGGCCGTCAACAATCGCGGCAGCAGCGGCTACGGCAAGACCTTCTTCCGCATGGACGACCGGCGCCACGGCGAGGAAGATCTCAAAGACTGCATCTGGGGCAAAAAATGGCTGGCTACGCAAGCCTACATCGACAGCAGCCGCATCGGCATCCTGGGGGGCTCCTACGGCGGCTTCATGGTGATGCGCGCCATGACCCACAGCCCGGAGGCCTTTGAAGTAGGCGTCAATATTTTCGGCGTGACCAACTGGGTGCGCACCATTCGTTCCATCCCCCCCTGGTGGGAATCTTTCAAGGATGCCCTCTACGAAGAAATGGGCAATCCCTACACCGCCGACTCGGTACGCCTGAAAGACATCTCGCCCGTCTTCCAGGGCCAAAAGGTCCGAAATCCGGTCATGGTGCTGCAGGGGGCGCAGGATCCGAGAGTGCTCAAGATCGAATCGGACGAGATGGTGGAAGCGGTGCGGGCCAATGACGTCCCCGTGGAGTACGTGGTCTTCGATGATGAAGGGCACGGCTTTTCGAAAAAGAAAAACCAGCAGGAAGCCTACAGCAGGATCCTTCAGTTTTTGAACCGGTACCTGAAAGCGGACTCGCCTGACCTGGAGGGTTGAGGCAGCAGCTCCCGCATAGACTCGAATAAATTCGACAACCTTCCGGGAAGGGTTTTTCGTACCTTTTCGAGCCAATCCAACACGGACTTCTTATGTCATTTGTCCCGCATATCGCTCTGCCTGCCCTCTTTGCAGCCCTCCTTTTTTCCGCCTGCAACACGGACCCGGCACCGGCCGACACCCCGGCCGAAAGCAGACCCCTTCCATCCCAGACCGGCACCGCCCCGGCGGAGGCACCGCCGGGCATGGTGTGGATCCCGGGGGGAACGTTCACCATGGGCAGCGAGGACCAGACCGCCCACGAAGTGGAAGGGCCGGCTCATGGGGTAAAGGTGCAAGGCTTTTGGATGGACAAGACCGAGGTGACCAACGCCCAGTATCGCGCATTTGTCGAAGCTACCGGCTACGTCACGGTGGCCGAGCGGCCCGTGGACTGGGAGCAGCTAAAGACCCAACTGCCGCCGGGCACGCCCAAACCGCCGGAGGAGAACCTGCAACCGGGCTCCCTGGTGTTCACCCCGCCGGACTATCCCGTGCCGCTCAACAACATGGCCAACTGGTGGAGCTGGACCACGGGCGCCAACTGGCGGCATCCCCGGGGCCCGGGCAGCTCCATCGAAGGCAAGGACGATTACCCGGTGGTTCACATCGCCTTTGAAGATGCAAAGGCCTATGCCGAATGGGCCGGCAAGCGCCTGCCCACCGAGGCCGAATGGGAGTTTGCCTCCCGGGGCGGCAATCCGAATCAGCCCTTCGCCTGGGGCGACGAGCTGGTGCCCGACGGCCAATACCTGGCCAATTTCTTCCAGGGGCACTTCCCGCATGAGAATTGGGGCAAGGACGGCTATACCGGTGCCGCCCCGGTGAAGACCTTTCCCCCCAATGATTACGGACTCTACGACATGATCGGCAACGTGTGGGAATGGACCACCGACTGGTACCGGCCCGATACGTACCGCCGCCGTTCCAAGGACGACATCGTGGTCAATCCTTCGGGGCCCTACGAGAGCTTCGATCCGCAGGACCCCTACAATCCCAAGCGGGTGACCAAGGGGGGCTCTTTCCTGTGCAGCACCGAATATTGTTCCAACTACCGGCCCAGCGCCCGTATGGCTACCGCTTTTGATTCCGGGCAGGAGCACCTGGGCTTTCGCTGTGTGCGGGACGGCAATGCCCGCTAGCCTCCTGTACGCCGGTAAGGACCACCTCGACGGCCGATCGAAAAGGGTTTGAGCAATGCGCACACAACCTGCTTCCTCGCTTACCCACCGACTATACACCAAGGCAGCGTTGGCGGGATGTTCAGATCCGGTTTTGCGAGCCGCCAAAAGCCAAGTGCTGTTCCGACAACGAAATGCCTGGGGACTCCAAACCACCTGGAGTCGAGCATGTACTCGCGGGGGAGGCCCGGGCGCGCCCAAACCTTTTTGGTAGCGGTATAGTAGCCCGGGGCCTGAACTTACGCGACCCGGCAGAATCCAAGAAATGCACATCGTGAGTGACATCCGTTACCCAGCTCCCGCCAATGGAAAAGAGGAGGTTATTCTTCCGTAGAATTTGTTCTACTTCCGGCCAACAGGCATACATGTACTTTTGAACATCTAAAATCCATAAGGCCATGAGAACGCTTCTAAGCTCCCTGATGCTTATCCTGCTATCGATCTCACCCACCTTGGGGCAGGAAATCGAACGACTCAGAGCGTCCGGAGACGAAGAGGTATTTCACCCGTATCACTCCATTGCGCTGATCCTGGGCCATGCCAATGTGCGCGAAGGGGTGACTGAGGGGAATAAACGTTGGCTGGGGCTGCCGTCCTGGGGCCTGGATTACAATTACCACTTCCATCCCCGCTGGGCCATCGGCCTGCACACCGATCTCATTCTGGAAGAGTTCGTTGTGGAGCGCCACCTGCAGGGCGGAGAAGAAAGCGAAGCCATCGAGCGAAGTCTGTCTCTTCTCCACCTCTGACGCTGCCGACGAGCGACCAGGAGA
>JAJDFU010000412.1 GCA_020528935.1 Saprospiraceae bacterium
AGTTTTGCAATTCGTCAGCCCTCCGGGCGGAAAATTCGATGAATTTTCCGGGTTAAAATAAGTTGGCCTTTTGGAGGCCATTGCCCGACAGCTTTCCACCCGCGCGTTTTCTCCTTGCAAAAGCCGCATCATCTGCGGAGTGCATCCGTCTTATTACAGGATCGGGCTGAAGAGCTTGGCAACGCCCTCCAGCAGACGGTGATCCCACGGACGCTGCAGGTGTTCGTCCAGAAAGAGCTCGCGGCTTTCGGCCAGGTACTCCATGAAGTTGGCTTTGAGCTCCCGGGCCACTTGCCGGTCGTAGAGCACGGCATTCACCTCGAAGTTTTGCTCGAAGCTGCGGAAGTCCAGGTTGGCAGTGCCTACCGAAGCCAGCACATCGTCGGCGATCATGATTTTGCTGTGCAGAAAGCCATCCGGATAGAGAAAGATGCGCACCTCGCTTTCCAGCAGCTCCTGAAAATAGGAGCGGATACTCCACTTGACCACCACATTGTCCGACTTTTCGGGTACCATCAAGCGCACGTCCACGCCGCTCAGCGCCGCTGTTTTCAGGGCTTCCAGAACAGCTTCCCCCGGGATCACGTAGGGGTTGATGACATACACATAGTCATTGGCTTCATTGAGCAGGGTAAAATACTGCTGGCGAATAGCCGGAAAATCCGAGTCGGGGCCGCCGGCCACCAACTGCACGGTGGAGGGGCCTGCCGGTTCGGGCTGCACGTGGTATTCGGCCTGCAGCAAGGCCTCGCTCCCGCTGGCAAACTGCCAGTCGATGGCAAAAATCGACTGGAGGCTGGTGACCACCGGCCCTTCCAGGCGCAGGTGCATGTCGTGCCAGATGCCCAGGTTGGGGTCGCCCTTGAGGTATTTGTCGCTCACATTGATGCCCCCGGTATAGCCGATCTTGCCGTCCACGATGGTGATCTTTCGATGGTTGCGGTAATTGACCGTAGTGACGATCCAGCCCACCTTCAGCGGCAGGAAGCCGAATAACCGGACCCCCATTTCGCGCAATCGCCGGAGAAACCGCCGGCTCAGCTGGCGGCTGCCGATGCCGTCAAACAGCAGGCGCACCTCTACGCCTTCGCGGATCTTGCGCTCGAAAAGCCCGGCCATGCGGTCGGCCAGCTCGCCTTCCTCAAAGATGTAGAACTGCAGGTGGATGAAGTGCTCGGCCCGCTCCATATCCGCCAGCATGGCCTCGAAGGTAGCCGGACCGTTGCGTAGCAGTTGCACCTTGTTTCCGGTATAGGGCAGCAGATTGGCGTTCTTGACCAGGAGGCGCGACAGCTTGGCAAAGCGCTTCAGCTCGGGCGGAAACTGGTTGAGCTGCCGGTCAAAAGACTGGTAAAATTCCGCTACCCGCTCCAGGTAGTTTTGCACCCGCGGGCTGCGCTGCAAGCGGGAGAACTTGTACCGCCGGCGATTGAGCCCGAACATGAGAAACAGCACCATGCCGATAAAGGGGAGCAGGAGCAGCACCAGCAACCATCCCAGCGTCTTCACCGGTCGCACCCCGGTGAGAAAAAGCACCACGATCAACAGAAGCGTGAACAGGGCATATAAAATGCTGTACACCATGAGGCGCTCAAGTTACGCTTTTCCGTTGCCAGGCTTCCAGGGCGGCGTGCAGGTTGGTCCGGCCGGCCGCCGAAAGCTCCATCTCCAGTTCCCAGGAAGCGCCGCGTATGCCCAGCTGGTAAGCGGTCGGAGCAGCATCGTACAGGGTCAGGCAAAGGTGAAGCAGGGCTTGCGGACTCAGGGAATGGGTGCTGAAGGAGGTGGTAGCCTCTGCCAAACAGGGCGCACAAAAAAAGGGGGCCTCTTCGTTCGTCTTCCAGGCATCCACGAAAAGCACGGTTTCAAAATCCTTGATCAGCTCGGCATCTTCCACCTGCAGCTGATAGCGCAAGGCCACTTCGCCGGCGAAGAGCCCTTCGGCGCGCACAGCTTGTGCAAAGGCCCATCCCAGCCCGTCGTCTTGCCGGCCGTCGTTGCCGATGGCCAGCATCAGGGCAGCCTCCCGACTCATCTTCGGCAACCGCAAATTGCGCTGGAATGATGTTTCCTCTGATTTGTTCAATGGCCCTCCTTGATGATTTCCTGCAGCAATTCGCCCTCCGGGCCCAGCAGCTGGACCTGCAGGGGCATCTGCCCCAGCGCGTGGGTGGCACAACTCAGGCAGGGGTCATACGCGCGAATGGCGACCTCCACCTGGTTGAGCATGGCTTCGGTGATCTCCGCATGACCGCTCAGTTCGCTGCGTGCCACCTCCCGCACGGCCCGGTTCATAGCCTCGTTGTTGTGGGTGGTGGATACGATGAGGTTGCACCAGGTCACCTGTCCCTTCTCGTCGGCCTTGTAGTGGTGGATGAGTGTTCCGCGGGGCGCTTCTACCACGCCTACGCCTTCCGGTTGCCGTTCGCCCTTGCGCAGCAGGTCGTCGCTGAGGACGGTCTCGTCTTCCAGGATCTCCTGCATCAGTTCGGCACAGTGTAGCAGTTCGATGAGGCGGGCCCAGTGGTAGTAGAGTGAGCGGTTGTTGGGCAGGCCGCCGGAGAATTCGGCCATGCGCTGCCGTTCGGCCTCCGCCAGGGGAGTGGGTATGTAATCACAGGCGTTGATGCGAGCCAGCGGCCCCACGCGGTTCCAGCCGTCTTCCCGCCCCAGGCTGAGGAGATAGGGAAACTTGAGATAAGACCATTCCTCTACCCCTTCACCAAAGTACTGCTGGTAATCCGCCGGAGCGATATCGTCCAGGATCCGCCCGCCCCGGGCATCTACGGCTCGCAGGCGACCGTCGTACAATTCCAGGGCACCATCGGAAGCTACCAGCCCCAGATGCCCCGAGGGATAGGTGGCAAAGTGGTCCAGCCAGATGCGATTCTGCTCAAAATACTGCCCGATGAACTCCAGGGTTTCGCGAGCCCATTCGATCATGGTAGCTATGCCGGGCAGGCCGTTCGTACCCTGAAGAAAGACTGCCCGCTCGGCCGGGGAAAAGGTCTTGTACATGCCGCCGGGCACGGCCGCCACGCCGTGAATGCGCTTGCCGGTGAGGGCTCGTATGACCTCCTGCCCGTACTTGCGCATGAGAATGCCCTTGCGCGCCAATTCCCTGTTGGCCTGAGCTACCGCTACTACGTTGCGCTGCTCGGGCGGGGCATCGGCTCCGAAGAGCAGGTCCGGAGAGGCCAGGTAGAAAAAATGCAGGGCATGGGACTGGAAGATCTGCCCGTAGTGGAGCAGGCGGCGCAGCAGGATCGTAGCGGGCGAGAGATCGCCGGGCTGCAGGCCGGAAAGGGCATCCACCGCCTTGCCGGCGGCCAGGTGGTGACTTACCGGGCAAATGCCGCACAGCCGCTGCACCAACACGGGTACTTCCCAATAGGGGTGGCCCTGTATGAAGCGCTCGAACCCCCTGAACTCCACGATGTGGAAAAAGGAATCCGACACTTCACCCGCTTCGTTGAGGTGTATGCTTACCCGTCCGTGGCCTTCCACGCGAGTAACCGGATCAATGACAATTTTTTTGCTCATGGCTAGGCTTTGGTTTCCCCCGTACTCCTCCGATGGTTTGTACGCTCCGGAGGAGTACAGGGAGCAATCAATCGTACTTAAATTCCGCCTGCGTCACCGTATAGGGCTCCTCCATTACGAGGTAGCGAAGAATTTTCCAGATGTGACTGGCATCCGGCGGACAGCCGGGGATGTAGTAGTCCACCTTCACGATCTCGTTGCAGGCGTACACCCGGTCCAGCAACTCGGGCAGCTCCTCATGACTGGGGATGACGAGCCCCTTGGCCTTGTCCGTGGTTCGGCTGTAGGCCTCCAGCAGGCATTCTTTCAGAGGTATCATATTCCGCATGGCCGGCAGGCCGCCCCAGATGGCGCATTCGCCCACGGCGATGAGGATGTCGCAGTTTTCCCGAAAGGCCTGCAATACTTCCACATTATCGGAATTGGAGCATCCTCCCTCGATGATGCCGATATCGCAGCGCTTGCTGAAGGTCTTGATATCGGTGAGGGGCGAGCGGTTAAACTCCACCAGCTCGATGAGGTCCAGCAGGTCCGTATCGATGTCCAACAGCGACATGTGGCAACCGAAGCAGCCGGCCAGCGAGGTGGTGGCGATTACTTTTTTGCCCTTGCCGTTGGCATGGGTAAGGCGGGGCGGCACCGGCAGGGAAAAGGACTCGGCCGGCTCGTCGTATTTGCGCTCGCCCCGCGGCCTGGCCATGCTGTCGCCCCGCACCAGGATGGCGCCGGTGGGGCAAATGTGCATGGCGCGCAGCGCCTGCTCCTCGCTCAGGCGGGCCTCCTGCTCGTAGTCGATGGCCACTTCCGTCTCGTTGCCGCGATTCACGAAGGAGAATACCCGCTTGCCGTCATCGGTACAGACCTCCTCCACACAGCGCCGGCAGCGGATGCAGCGGTTGTGCTCGATAACCATGCGCTGAGGCCGGTAATCGGTGATGCGATCCACAAACAGGTGTGGGAAGCGACTCACCGTCACGCCCAGGCGGTAGCCCAGCCCCTGCAGGTCGCAGTCGCCGCTTTTTTCGCAGGACGGACAAAAGTGATTGCCCTCAGCAAACAGCATTTCCACCATTCCCCGGCGGGTATCCGCCAGGTCGGGCGTATCGGTTTCTACTTCCATGCCGGGACTAACCTTCACCGTACAGGCCGCAATGGGCCTGCCGTTGATCTTCACCGTGCACACCCGGCAGGTGCCCAGTGGCGGATCGATGTGCGGATAGTAGCACAAGGAGGGCAGGAAGATATTCTGCGCTTTGATCACATCGGCCAGGTTACTGCCTACTGCGGCCTCGTATTCCTGTCCGTTGATGCGTATGCGGGTTTGTTCACTCATGCTTCCGGGTTTTGAGCCTTTACGGCCTGGCGGTAAGGCCGAAGGGCAGATTCCAGATCAAAGGAAGAGTAAGCGCATTCAGCGGTTTCGCCGAACAGGCAGTCGAAGTATTCCGGGAAGGCCTGCATAGCGGTGTTGAGGGCGCGGGTAGCCGACTTGCCCAGGCCACAGCGGCTGGCTTGCTGCATGATGCGCGTCCAGTTGGCGATCTCGATGCGGTCTTCAGGGCGTCCGAGTCCTTTGGCCAGGCGATCCAGCTTGCGGCTGAAGATGAAATTGCCGGCCCGGCAAGGCGTACACACCCCGCAGGACTCTTCCTTGAAGAATTCCGTGAAGTTGCTGAGCACGTGCAATATATCGCGCTCCTGATTGAAGATGGTCACGGCGCCGCCGCACCGCAGATCTTCGGTATCGAAGCGCCGAAATACCTGATCGGCAGCTACGCAGATGCCGGAGGGGCCGCTCACCTGAATGAATTTGGGTCGCCGGGCACCGCACAACTTCAGCAGCTCGCCCAGGCTCATGCCCCACTCGATCTCGTACACGCCCGGGCGGTCGCAATCGCCGGATACACTCAACAGGCGTGTGCCCGGCGTAATGGAGGTACCCAGTTGGTTGAACCGCCCGGCGCCCATCTCCAATACGCGGGCGGCGGCGGCAAAAGATTCTACATTGTTGACGACGGTAGGTTTGCCCAGAAAGCCGCGCTCCACCGGGAAGTAGGTGCGCACCCGGGGCTCGCCCCGCTGCCCTTCCAGCGAATTGATCATGGCGGTTTCTTCGCCACAGACGTACGCTC
>JAJDFU010000019.1 GCA_020528935.1 Saprospiraceae bacterium
GGAAAATGTCCGTTTCCCACTGGATATGTTCACCAATATGACGGCCAAGGAAAAGCGGGATCGGGTCGACTTTTGTCTGGAGCGGGTCAATCTGGAAGGCGTCAATGATCGGTATCCGTCGGAGGTCAGCGGAGGTATGCAAAAGCGGGTTGGTATTGCCCGATCCATCGTCCTGAAGCCATTGTATCTGTTTTGCGATGAGCCCAACTCAGGCCTGGACCCCAAAACCTCCATCGTGATCGATGACCTGATCCGCAGCATCACCCGGGACAACAACATTACCATGATCATCAATACCCATGATATGAACTCCGTGATGGAGATCGGGGAGAATATTATTTTGCTGCATCAGGGGGTGATCGCCTGGTGGGGCACCAAGGATGAGATCCTGGATAGTCAGAACGAGACCCTGGAAAACTTCATCTTTGCCTCTCCTTTCCTGAAACGGTTGCGCCAGTCAGCTTTGGAAAAAGAAGAGTAGGAACTTGTTCGGCTTGTCCAATAGTTCTATTTTTGTGGCACTTTTAAAAAAAGGCATCCGGCCCGGGTGCTGAAATTGGTAGACAGGCACGTTTGAGGGGCGTGTGTCGTAAGACGTGCGGGTTCGAGTCCCGCTCCGGGCACTACCACCAAGTAAAGGTTTCGAGCCCTGACGCCCTTCGGGAGAGGGTACAGAAGGCTTCGCCGGCCCATCCTTCCGGACCGGCTTCCTTGCGGATGTTTCGGGTTGGGTATTTGGCGCGGCATCGCAACTTTTTCCTCTTTTCACGGGTTTGCTTCCATGAACATATATTCATACCTTTACTCGTATGGACGCAAATCAAGGTGTACTGGATCCCAAAGAAGCGGAGAAACTCGAACGCATTGCGTTCATTTTGAAGACTGTAGCACATCCGCTCAGGCTTGGCATTGTCCATTTGCTGGAGCAGCATCCGCGGCTTTCCGTGAGCCAGATCTGCGACATGCTGGGCAGCGAGCAATCCCTGACCTCCCACCATCTGCAGAACATGCGCCTCAAAGGCATCCTGAGCGTGAAGCGGGATGGGCGCAGCATGCTGTATTCCCTCAAAGAACGCGACGTCTCACTCATCATCGAGTGTCTGGAAAACTGCCAGTGCAACATGTAGGTAAAGCGGGTTCCCTCCGCTGTCAAACATGATGGAGTTTTCATACTTTTGCTGAAAAGCCCACCCCGGCTGAGGAGAAGGATTTGCGTATGTGTCGTTCGTTAAGTCCCGATTTATTTATGGTGGAAATGGCGCTGACTTCCGATGCCGTGCTCTTTGATGTGCGCACGGCGGACGAAATGAGCCGGGCGCCTGCGTTGGAAGGCGCTGTGCCGCTGGATGTGTTGTCGGATCGCTTCGATGGGGCCCTGGAGTCCTGGGATCGGCACCGACCCTATTTTCTGTATTGCGATACCGGAAAACGCAGTCGTCTGGCCTGTACGATGATGGCTGAGCGGGGGTTTGTGCATTTGTCCTATCTGGCGGGCGGACTGGCGGCTCTGCCAAAAGAACGCAAGCTGTCATGAAAGCATTCTGGGATGCCCGTTATGGCGAAGAAGGGTATGTGTACGGCAAAAGGCCCAATGCTTTTCTGGCCGAGCACCTGCCGCAATGGGAGCCCGGCCGGCTGTTGCTTCCGGGCGAGGGTGAGGGGCGCAATGCCGTCTTTGCGGCCCGGCTCGGCTGGCCGGTAACGGGCTTTGATTTCAGCCGGGCTGCCCGGGACAACGCCCCGGGGCTGGCGGCCCGGCCGAAGGGATACCTAGAGTACGCCCTGGCCGCACCTGGCTCTTTCCCCTTTGAATCCAGCGGCCTCCACGCTGCGGGGCCGATGTTTGTGCACCTTCCCCCGGAGGGGCGCACGCATGTCGCACCACCA
>JAJDFU010000140.1 GCA_020528935.1 Saprospiraceae bacterium
CAAGGGATCTAGTGCAGTCTCTGGTGGTTGGTGGTTTGATCAAGTGGCAAGGCTTAAAAAAACACAAACAAGGGGTCGTGTCCTTTTTTTTTGCAAGATAACGAAGTTGTTTTGCTGACAGTTTACAAAGGGCCGTTTCCGGGCGGGCAAAAGCGTCAGCTTCCGGCCAAAACCGGTGAAAAGTCTGCATTTGCCTTTACGATTGTTATTTTTGCCCATACGGCGTGAAGGAAAACACCAGCCCATCCGAGAGCCTGCAGTCCTTGCATGCCCCGATTGCTGTGAAGAGAACGCCCAGATTACTACATCCGCAAATCCGAAGAAGCACATGTTTCGCTGGCTACCTGTATTCCTGCTTTTTGTCTTTTCTTGTACCCTCTCTGCTCAAAATGCGTTTCGCCTCCAGGCTTCAGCTCACAAGCTGACCAGCAAAGCCTTGCAGGAAGAATTCGAGCGCTGGGAAAGCTATCGGTTTTCCTCCCGCTCCCTATTGCGCGCCCTGAACGGCCGGGACCGGAGCGAGGTAGAACTCCTATTGGGCGGCACACGCGCGTTTCACCTGCTATTGGAGCCCGCTGACCTGCTCGGTCCCGATTACCACCTTCGCATTCAGACCGAAGGCGGACCGGTAACCCGGCACGACAGCGCCCCCCTTCTTCTGAAAGGGCAGGTGGCAGGCCGGCCCAACGATCGCGTGCGCCTTACCCTCGACGAGGGTTTTGTCCTGGGTTTTATCCAGCGAGGAGAAAAGACCTACTATCTCGAGCCGGCCGCCCGCTACGTGCAGGACCGGGAAAAAGCGGAGGACGTTTATATCCTTTATGAAGAAGGCGACGTGAAGCCCCATCCCCACGCCAAATGCACCGTGGAAGCCCAAAAACGCATGGACCGGCAGATCGCACCCGTACCGCGCAGTGCGGGGCAGTGCTACGAGGTCGATATCGCCCTGGCTGCCGACTACCTGCTGGTGCAGGAGCAGGGTTCGGTAGGGGCGGCCGAGAGCGAGATCCTGGGCATCCTCAACAACGTGCAGGGCAATTACGACGACGAATTCGCCGATCAGGTCATCTTTCAGGTGCCTGTGACTTTCATCTCTTCCTGTTCTACTTGCGACCCCTGGACGTCCTCCACCAATGTGGATGCCCTGCTGCCCGATTTTCGCAGCTGGGGCAATGGCGGCGGTTTCGGCACCACGGATTACGACCTGGCCTCCCTGTGGACAGACCGCAACTTCAATGGCAGCACCATAGGGTATGCCTATGTAGGTGGGGTTTGCGGAAGTGCGCGCTACAACATCAATCAGCACTTCACCAACAGTTCCAACCTGCTGCGGGTGTTGCAGGCCCACGAGTTGGGGCACAACCTCAACGCCATTCACGACCTTTCCGGCTCGCCCTACATCATGGCGCCTGCCGTGCAGAATACCAGCATTTGGTCGAACAATTCCATAAACGATATCGACGATGCCATCGCTCAGGTGGCCGGTTTTTGCTTTGTGCCCTGTGGCCAGGCGGGCCCGCCCACGGCCGAGTTTTCCGCAGACGTGACCCAGGGCTGCGCGCCGCTGACCGTGCAGTTCTCGGATGAGTCCCAGGGGAGTGTCAGCGGCCACAACTGGTCCTTTCCCGGCGGTACGCCCGCGTCGTCCACGGCAGCGGACCCCACGGTGGTGTACAACGCGCCGGGCATTTATCCGGTGACCCTCACGGTGTCCAACGCCAACGGTTCGGACGCCCTGACCAAGAACGACTATATCCAAGTGCAGGCTCCGCCCATCGCGGATTTCTCCTTCAATACGAGTGGTCTGCTGGTGAGCTTCACCAACACGTCCGCCAATGGCGATACCTACAGCTGGAACTTCGGCGACGGCAACTTCAGCACCGAAGCCAATCCCCTGCACACCTATGCGAATGCGGGAACCTATGTAGTGACCCTCACGGTCACCAACAACTGCGGAACGGACGCCCTGCAGGAGGTGATCACGGTTTTCCCGCCGGTGGAAGCGGATTTCACCTACGATAATGCGGGGGGCTGCCCGCCTCAAACCGTGCAGTTTACCGATCAGTCTCTCGGCAACGTGGCCACCTGGCAGTGGACTTTTCCGGGCGGTACGCCCGCTACCTCCACTGCGCCCAACCCCACCGTGGTGTACAACACACCCGGCACCTATGACGTCACGCTCCAGGTGAGCGACGGTTCCTTCCAGGATACGAAAACGGTGGGTGATGCCGTTGCGATCACGGCGGGGCCCGCGGCCTCTTTCGATATAAGCTATACGCCCGGCGATACCGATGCAAGCTTCTCCAGTACCGCCTCCAACGCCACCACTTTCCTTTGGGATTTCGGCAACGGCCAGACAGCCAGCGGCCCGACCGCGACTTTCGACTTCGGCACCGACGGCAGCTATACCGTGCTGCACGTGGTGAGCAACGCCTGCGGCAGCGACACGGCAGAGCAGGTACTGGATATCATCACAGCTCCCTCGGCCGATTTTGATGCCAGCATTCCGACGCCCTGCGCGCCCACCTCGGTGCAGTTTGCCAACCAGAGCAGCGCCAATGCCGCCGCCTTTTCCTGGAGTTTTCCCGGCGGCAGCCCGGCAACCTCCACCGAGGAAAACCCCCAGGTCTTTTACAACCAGCCCGGCACCTACCCGGTCACCCTGGAGGTATCCAATGCGGCCGGTACCGACGAGCTCACCAAGACCGACCTGGTCGTGCTGGGCGACGGCCCCGTGCCCGGCTTCACCTTTTCCGGCGTGCCCGGCCAGACTACCGTTTCCTTTGCCAACAACAGCCAAAATGCCGATTCCTACAACTGGGACTTCGGCGGGCTGGGCTCCAGTACGGCGCCGAGTCCCACCTTCGACTTTCCGGCTGCAGGCGTGTATGCCGTGACCCTGACTGCGACCAATTCCTGCGGGTCCAGTTCGTTCACGGACTCGGTGTTTATCGTACTGCCGCCCGTTGCGGCTTTTGATGCGGATCAGCCTGCCGGCTGTGTACCCCTGACGGTCACCTTCAGCGACTTGTCTTCCGGTGGCGTGACGAGCAGGTTCTGGAATTTCCCCGGGGGTACGCCCGCGACCTCTACCGCCACCGCGCCGCTCGTGCAGTACGACCAGCCCGGCAGCTACGATGTCTCCCTGATCGTATCCAATGCCGCCGGGCAAGACACCCTACTGCTCCAGGGCTACGTCGAAGTGAATGGCCCGCCGCAGGCCGGATTCAATGCGGCAAACAGCCTCGGCGAAACGCTGGTCAGCTTTACCAGTACATCCTCTGATGCCGATGACTACCTCTGGGATTTTGCCGGCCTGGGCAGCAGCACCCTGCCCGATCCCGATTTCGATTTTCCCGGCGACGGGCAATACGACGTACAACTGATCGTGCAAAACGATTGCGGCAGCGATACCATTTCCCAGCAGCTCGCGATCGTGACACCGCCCCAGGCCGGTTTTTCGGCAGATCAGACTTCCGGCTGTGTGCCGCTGAGCGTGCAATTTTCGGATCTGTCCAGCCCCAATACGACCAGTTGGTCCTGGTCTTTCCCCGGCGGAAGCCCGGCCTCCTCCTCCCAGCCCGATCCGGTCGTCACCTATGCCCAGCCCGGCCTGTACGACGTCCAATTGATCGCCGGCAATGCGGCCGGTGCGGATACCGTCATCCAGCAAAGCGCTATCCAGGTTCAGGAAGCCCCCCAGGCGGGCTTCGATTTCACTGTCAACGGGACTACCATTCAGTTCACTTCCACGAGTACTTCGGCCGACACTTACGCCTGGGATTTCGGCGACGGCAATACCTCCTCCCAGGCCTCGCCGCTGCACGCGTACCAGAGCGAAGGTGATTTTGCCGTAAGCCTCACGGTATCCAACCCCTGCGGCAGCGACACCTTCACCGATTCGGTGAGCATCCTCTTTTCGCTGCCTACGGTCGATTTCTCGGCCGATGTGACGGAGGGCTGTGCTCCCCTGACCGTTCAGTTTTCGAATGCTTCTTCGGCCAATGCCACCAGCTTGGAATGGACCTTTGAAGGCGGCGATCCTGCTACATCCACTGCGGCGAACCCCATCGTAACCTTTCCGCAGGCAGGCACCTGGGATGTCAGCCTGAAGGCCATCAACGGAGCCGGGGCGTCCACCATGAGCCGCATGGATTACATCGTGGTGCATGCCGCGCCAGAGGCTGCCTTCCAGGCCACTATCGACGGGCCTACAGTCCAGTTTGCCAACCAGTCCCTGCGGGCGGATTCGGTGCGCTGGCTTTTTGGCGACGGGGCCAGTTCGACCCTGGATTTTCCGGAGCACACCTATGCCGAAGCCGATACGTTCGAGGTATTCCTCATCGCCTTTAATGCCTGCGGGTCGGATACGGCCTCGCAGGCCATCGTACTGCAGGGACAGGCCCCGATGGCGGGCTTCAGCATGGATGTTCAGGAGGGCTGTGCGCCACTGCAGGTCCAGTTTTCAGCGGAAAGCCAGGGCCAGGTCGATAGCTTGTGGTGGGATTTTGGAGGCGGCACACCCCAGCAGAGCTCCGAGCCCATGCCTTTGGTCCGGTTCGACCAGGCCGGCATCTACTATGTGAACCTGAGCGTTCAGAATGCCTGGGGGACATCTGTAGCGGAAGATTCCCTAATCGTCCTCGCCCAGCCGGAGAGCGCGTTTGATTACGATATCAGCGGCAATACCGTGGATTTCACCAGCACCTCCTCCGGAGGGAACCTGTCGCACGACTGGCGATTTGGCGACGGCAACACCAGCTCCATAGCCAATCCGCGGCACATCTACGATTCGGCAGGAGTTTTCAGGGTACAGCTCATCGTGGGCAATAGCTGTGGCCTGGATACGCTGATGCGCGAAGTGGATTTGCGCACTGTTCGCACTTCGGGGCCGGTAGCAGCCGGTCCGGCAGTGCGCCTGTTTCCCAATCCCTCGCCAGGCGTCGTATGGCTGGAAATGAGCGGCTGGGTCGGCGAGGAGGTCCGCCTCAGCCTGGTCAGTGCCCTGGGGCAGGTGGTGCAAGTGCAACGGATACCCGCATGGGGTGGAGGTGTGCTGCGCGAGCAGCTCGATTGGAGCCGCCTTCCCGCCGGCCTGTACGTGATCCGCCTGGAGTCCGGCAAACAGCGCTGGCAGGGGGAACTGCTGATCAGCGACTGAGACTCGGGAGCCGCCTCTTATCCCTTTGGAAATACCTCTTCCTTTCCGATCGGTCCGTTTACGAAATTGGGAGTTGCGGCCCTTTGCCGGGAGATACGAGCGGCCCGTAAAATTGCGTTCCTTTACTGTATCTGTGAAACGCCGTATCGCTTTTGCGCTTCCGATGCGGATCCGGATGAGGCAGGAAGAGCTTTGCTTGGCACTGCCTCAGCGGCCGTCAAACACGCTTTGCACAAATGGTAACTCTTATGAGGGAGACGCTTACTTTCCTGTTGGTGCTGGTGTATGCCCTTGCCTTTGCTCAACCAGCCAACGACGATTGCGAAACCGCTACTGAATTGAGCCTTTCCGACCCCGGCGCTTGCCCGGACGGAGAGCCGGCTTCGGACGTATTCTCCTACGACAACAACGGCGCCACGGCCATAAGCCCCTATCCCAGTTTTGTGGGCTGTGAGGGCGGGGCCAATGATGCGCCGGCGGCCGAGGTCTGGTTTACCTTCGA
>JAJDFU010000367.1:0-2240 GCA_020528935.1 Saprospiraceae bacterium
CCCTGGAGCTCATCGACCCCGATGCGCACATCAACTGCCCGGGCAACTGGCGGGCCAGCCGCCCCGCCGGCGGCGGCACGCCGGGCCGGCCCAGCTCCTGGGCAGGAGAAGCCGCCGATACGTCCCTGCCGGTCCTGCTGCGCGCCATTCCCCAATCGCCGAGCGAACTGCTGCTGACCTTCGATAGCCCGCTGGGCCCAAGCACCAACGGCAATGCCGGACTCTTCAGCGTAAGTCCGGGCATTTCGGTCATGCAGGCCTTCCTGCAACCGCCGGCCCGCCGGGAGGTGCTTTTGTTGCTCGATCCCGAGCTCGACTCCCTGACGGCCTACACCCTCGGCGTAGCCGCCGGCCTGGAGAGCTGCCTCGGCCCGCCAACCACCGATGCGCAATCCCTGCCTTTTGGCCTGCCCAGAAAGCCGGCCCCCGGCGAACTCATCATCAACGAAGTCTTGTTTGAGCCCCAAACGGGTGGCAGTGATTTCGTAGAGCTCCGCAACCTTTCCGACAAGTTGATCAATCTGGAGCGGCTGGTGATCCAGAATACCGCCAAAGAGACGGGCAACACCTCCCAGCTCGTGGAACGGCCGCTGCTGGTGTTTCCCGGCGAGCAGGCCGTGATCACCGGCAGCCCCCAGGACATCCTGGACCGCTATTTCGTGCCCCGGCCGGAGCTCCTGCTGGCCAACGCCCTGCCTACCCTGGAGGCCGATACCGGCAACGTTACGGTCTATTTCGAGGGCGTGATGATCGATTCCTTCAACTACAGCGATGACTACCACTTTCCCTTGCTGAGCGATACCCGGGGCGTCAGCCTGGAGCGCATCAGCCCGCAGGCGCCCACGCAGGAGCCCGGCAACTGGCATTCCGGGGCCAGCACGGTGGGCTTTGCCACGCCTACCGGCGAGAACTCCCAGTTTCAGGACCCGGGGCAGGCCCTGCCCGAAAACCTCATCCGGATCGCCAATAAACGCCTTTCGCCCGACGGCGACGGCTTCGAGGATGTGCTGCTGATCGACTACGAAACCGCCGAGCCCGGCTTTGTGGCCAACATCCGCATCCTGGATCACCAGGGCCGGGAAGTGCGCTACCTGGTCCGGAATCAACTGTTGGCCAACCGGGGTCAATTTCAGTGGGACGGCACCGACAGCAATGGCGAAAAGGCGCGGATCGGTATTTATGTGGTGTGGATCGAGCTCTTCAATCCCGAGGGCGATGTGCAGCGCAGCAAGGAATCGATCGTACTGGCGGGTCGCTTCTGAATCCGTTTGTCGTATTTTTGAGGCTTTCCAATGCCGACCGCCATGCTGAAAAAACGCCTGCTTAGCTTCAAATACGCCTTTATGGGCCTGGGGGATCTGATTCGCCACCAGCCCAACGCCCGCATTCATCTGCTGGCTACTGTACTCGTTCTTGGCGCGGGCTTCTGGGTGGACCTGCAGCCGGGCGAATGGGCGTTGGTCGCACTGGCTATTTCCTTGGTCTGGGCCGGCGAAGCCTTCAACACGGCCCTGGAATACCTCACCGACCTGGTGAGCCCGGATTTCCATCCTCTGGCCGGCAAGGCCAAGGATGCAGCCGCAGCGGCTGTGCTTATCAGTGCTGCGGGGGCGGTGGCCATCGGCCTGCTGGTTTTCATTCCCCATCTTTGAAGCAGAAATCTATAAGCCATGGATACATTCAGAACCATTTTCGTACCCGGTTCGCACGAGAAAAACCAAACCCGGGGCCCGAATATGAACGGGGAGGACACAGCCCGCTTGATCCAGAATGCCATTGAAGAACAAGCCCGGGCCGGGTACGCCCTTCAGCACATGCAACCCGTCGTCAACACCTCTGGTAGTGCCTATACCTTTACCGAAGGGTTTATATTGGTCTTTGGGCTGGCCTGAATGACGGAGGCATGACCGATTCCCTGACCCTTTCGCTCAAGGCCTTTGACGAACTCCGCAAGCAGGAGTTGTATGAGCTGTTGCGGCTTCGCCAGCGCGTTTTCGTGCTGGAGCAACACTGCCCGTACGTAGATGCCGACAACAAAGATCAGGCGGCCTGGCACTTGCTGGGACGCGATGCTTCGAGCCAGCACCTTTTGGCCTATGCCCGCCTGCTGCCGGCGGGCCTGGCCTACCCCGGCTACGCCCCCATCGGGCGCGGTATACAGGCCCCGGAAGCCCGGGGCACAGGGCTGGGACGGACCCTCTTGCACGAAAGCCTCAAAGCCTGCGGGAGTATTTTTGGCG
>JAJDFU010000367.1:2250-5662 GCA_020528935.1 Saprospiraceae bacterium
TCGTGTGGGGGGCCGCAGTTGTGTCAAACAGCGAGGTGCCCGTGGTCGCCCTGCGGGCTGGGCCGACCCCGGCTACGCCTCTATCGGGCGGGTGGTCACGGCGCCGGAAGCGCGCGGCAAAGGGCTGGGACGAGCCATCATGAACGAAAGCCTGAAGGCCTGCCGGCGTCTTTTTGGCCGCACCCCCATCAAGATCATGGCCCAGGAGTACCTCCTCGACTTTTACCGGGAGTACGGATTTATTCCGGCAAGCGAGCCCTATCTCGAAGACGACATTCTGCACCTGGATATGGTCAGGGAATGGCATGCCTGAAATAAGGCTATCTTTAATAATGCGGTTTCAAGGATGACCGGCCAACCGAAAAAGGCCGTTTTATCCTTGAAATAGTATAAAAAATAAAATAGCTTACGACATTTTATTTTTTTAACGGCATAAGTACTCAGATCAATAAACGAGCCGATTGAAAGACACCTATCTGCACAAGGGCCTGCGCCGCAAGCTGGTGGACCAGTTACACCACAAGGGCATTCACGATGAGCGGGTATTGAAGGCCATGATGGACGTGCCGAGGCATTTTTTCCTGGATGCGGCCTTCGACCGCTGGGCCTACGAAGACAAAGCCTTTCCCATCGGGCACGAACAGACCATATCGCAGCCGTTTACGGTGGCTTACATGACCCAGCTTCTGGACGTGCAACCCCGGCAAAAGGTGCTGGAGGTGGGCACCGGATCCGGCTATCAGGCCGCTGTACTGGCCCGGATGGGCGCCCGCGTATTCACCATCGAACGGCAGGAAGCCTTGTACCGGGAGGCCAAGGCCCGGCTCGAAGCGCTCGGATACCGGGTGCGTTGCTTTTACCGGGACGGGTACAAGGGCCTGCCGGAATTTGCTCCTTTCGAGCGCATTCTGGTCACGGCAGGTGCCCGCGAAATGCCCGAGGCGCTCAAGCAGCAACTCGCCATCCGGGGCGTGATGGTTATCCCCGTAGGCGAAACGAGCCAGGCCATGCACCGCCTTACCCGGATCAGCAAAACGGAGTTTGAGGATGAGATCTCGGGGCGCTTTAAATTCGTACCCTTTCTGGGCGGGCTGGAAGCATCCGATTAGAAGCCATCTCAAAAGTATTGAAGGGGCGTCCCCCCCCAGTGCGATCAACCACTCCCACACTAACGCACACTGCAGAATCTTCAGTTTTGAACTCAGCCCGGATTATGCATGAATTTGCGCAACTAAAATGCGATACATTAATAAAAAAATGATAATCAAAGGTTTATAATCGAGCTAAACCGGAAAATTCGGTGCATTTTCCGGTTTAGTCGATCCGCCGGCCTTTGGCGCGCCTGGATTTTACGCGAACGTCCTCGATCTTTTTGAGGTCTACCTTCAGCCCGGCCATCGCCTGGCGGGCATCCACGTAGTAGGCGCGGCCGTCGTAAGTGACCGTTCCGTAGTCGCGCTTCCAGTCCGAGGCCAGCAGCACGTACTGCCCGTCCTCTCGGGGATTGGGGCCGAACATCAGGTAGCGATCATTGTCCCGCTCCTCGAAGGATACGGCCAGCCGGTTGGGTTTGGGGCTGAACAGCACCAGCCCCGGCGTATTTTTCCGGAAGACGATCTCTTCCACGCGCCGGCCGTCGACCACCTTGATCTCGCCCCGCTCGATGCGCGACTGACTGCCCGAGAGCTCCCGGCGCAGTACCAGATCCTTGGAGAGGTAGAACTGAATGCGCTTCAGCTCGCGCTCCGTCCAGTCGTATTCCGCATAAAGACGCTCTGTAAAAGGGGTGTACGAGGTGCAGCTCGCCAGGAGAAGAAGCGGCAGCAGGAAAACAATCCATCGGGTCATAGTATCGGTATTGGACGTGCTAAAATTAGGAGGTCGGCACAAGACCAGGGTGGCTTTTTCCATTTTTTTAACCCTTGTAAAGGCCATGCTAACGGGATCTGCGCCCCCAGCGGCGGATCACCCGGGCCGGGAAAGCTCGAAAAACCCCGCTATTTTATGCACCAAAATGACGAAATTCTGTTTGGAATCCGGAATGAATTTTGGGGAGAAAACGTTATTTTATAGATCTGCAACAGAAAAATCGATCGCCGGAAAGAAAAAGGCCGGAATTCCCGCACAGGAACGGTCAGAGCGGGTCAATGGCGGGTAGCTTATTTACTCCACACCTGATGAAACGACGCGTTGTACTATGAAAAAAGTTGGGCTGCTGTTTGTTACCTCCGTGCTTAGCGCACTGCTTGCAGTATTTCTGTACCGCCTGGTAGAGCGTCCGCGCGAGATCATTGTTCGCGAAGCCTCCCCGGTTCGGTATACGCCTTCCAAAGCCTATCGAACCCCACCGGCCTCTACCGGACTGCCCAGCGCAACGTCGCCGGCCCTGGCTCCCACGGATTTCATTGAAGCTGCCGAAGCCGTAACCTCAGCGGTCGTCAACATTCGAACCAAACAAAATTCGGGCGTCTTTAATTTCTGGGAATCCGGCCAGTTCGGGGCCTCCTCCGGTTCGGGCGTAATCGTTTCGCCCGACGGTTATATTGTCACCAACAACCACGTGGTGGAGGACGGGGATGAGATCGAGGTCACCCTCAACGACAAGCGCGAGTTTCCGGCCCGCTTGATCGGGACCGACCCTTCCACGGATCTGGCGCTCCTGCAGATCGAGGCCGAGGCCCTACCCTATCTGGAATTTGGCGATTCGGACAGCCTGCGCATAGGCGAATGGGTACTGGCCGTGGGCAATCCCTTCAATCTGGAGAGCACCGTGACGGCGGGCATCGTGAGCGCCAAGGGGCGCAGCATAGACATTCTGGAAGGTCAGGACCGCATCGAATCCTTTATTCAGACCGATGCCGCAGTTAACCCCGGCAACAGCGGTGGTGCACTGGTGAATACCAAGGGGCTGCTCATCGGTATCAATACGGCCATCATTACCCGTTCGGGCCGCTACGAGGGCTATTCCTTTGCCATTCCCGCCAATCTGGTCCAGAAGGTGATCAACGACCTGCGCGACTTCGGGGCCGTCCAGCGTGGCCTGCTCGGTGTTTTCATTGACGATATGACCAGCGAGCGGGCCAAGAAGCTGGGTCTGGAAGCCGTGGAAGGCATTTACATCACCCGGATCACGGCCGGCAGCGGGGCCGACGATGCCGGCCTGCAAAAAGGCGATGTGATCGTGGGCATCAACGAGGTGAAAACCAAGACCGTACCCGAAATGCAGGAGCAGGTCGGCCGTTACCGTCCCGGCGATGAGATCACCATCACCTACATCCGGGAAGGCGAAACCTACCAGGCCAGTGTAATGCTAAAAAACAAGATGAATTCTACAGCACTCATCGCCGCACCCGACGAGTCCCTTCCAAACCCCCGGGACCGCAACAAACACCGAATACCGCCTTCTCCTCCA
>JAJDFU010000087.1 GCA_020528935.1 Saprospiraceae bacterium
CCACCCATCGGATGGTGACGATCCGGACCGGCTGCGCCGTGTCGGGATGTCACCAAATCAACTAAAAAATACAAAAGGAGCACCGCGTAACTCCGGTGCTCCTTGCCTGAGAGCCACCCATCGGACTCGAACCGACGACCTACGCATTACGAATGCGTTGCTCTACCAACTGAGCTAGGGTGGCATTTAAAATGGGGGAGAAGGATCCTTTGCCCCTTTTCCTCCAAAAGCGACGCAAAAATAGCAAGTCCGCGGGAAAGTCCCTACAGGTAAGCGAAGGAAGTTTTGCAAAAAGAGCTTCCGCATTTTTGCCCGAACGGGAACTTCGGGACCTACGCCCCGGGATGCCGTCCTTCCTACTGATAACTGTCAATACCAAAGGAGGAAAAAGTCACTTCCTTTTTCCTGCAAAACCTTATCTTCTATTATTGACTCCTGGCCGACGAGAGATCGCTGCCGGCAGCCAGCAAGTAGTTCTTTTACATACTTAACAAACCGCGTACAGTCATGAAGAAGTGGATGTTTTTTGCGGTGCTCTCTTTGCTCTATCTGGGAATGGCAGGGGGCCGTAGTGTGGACAATCTGGCGCTCTTTCCTTCCCTTTCTGATCAAGATACTGTCCCGCAACGAAGTGGAATTGTTCCTGCCGAAGCCGCTTCGGCAGAGCGCGCCTCCGATCAATACGTATATGGAGGTTCGGTCATCGACAACCCGCCTACGGGCCCGGCTTTCCTGAACATTTTTGAAATGATCCGGGGCCGCGTACCCGGGCTGTGGGTGAGTGGCCAATTCTTCAATTACCAAATACGGATTCGAGCGGCTCTGGGGCCACCCCTGGTGGTCGTGAACGGCATGCCCTACTACGGCTATGACGACAGGCAACTCAGCGAGTTATTGATGATCATCCCGCCCATGGATGTGGATTACATTCAGGTTATTAAAAACCCCGGACAAGCCTCCATGTATGGCCCGGGAGCAGGCAACGGGGTAATCCTGATCCACACCAAAAGAGGAGCGTTCAAATAGCAGTGCTCCTCCGGTATTCAGCCCGTATAACAAGCAACGCTTTGCCGTTGTGAAGCATGCTCACCCGTACTTTGCCAGCAAGTCCTTCGCATAGGCGACCGGCCAGGGGGCCACACTGGTATCGGCTTCATCATCCAGGCGGATCAGCTCGTAGACGATCCGGCTTCGGGTCAGGGGGGTCTGCAGCAGGTCAGCCAGGGGCTCTTTCAAATAGCCGGCATACCAGAGCGCCCATTCGGGATCTACACCGTCCGTTGCAATAAACGCCCGGTGATGGGCATGGGCGGTTTGGGTGAGCAGGTCCGCCAGGGCTTGTATGTTCGGATTATCCATGGTGTGCATTTGAAGCGGCCCGTCTGAAATGCCTGCGCCGCGGGCGAACCGGCCTATTTCTCTTATTGTGGAATGTTGGCCATGGTTAAACAAACTTCAGCTTGCCCTCGCTATCCCACAACCCCCAATAGGCGCCTACATCCCCTTCCGAGTCGACTTTCCAGGATTCGTCGAACGAGGAGAAATAGAACAACTCAATGCCTTCCTGAGCAGCCCATTGCTGTACATTCAGAAAAAACCGGAGGGCGTTTTCCTCCGACGGCATGGCATCGCCCAGGCGCTCCCCCTGATTCGGCCATCCGGTTTCGGTAATGATCACGCGCTTGCTACCGGCGGCATGCAGAGCCTGGTAATACATCTGTTTGATATGCATCCATGCATAATCAATGTGGCATCCCTCCCAATACGGATAACAATTCGCCAGGATGAGATCGCAGGCCTCTGTGATGCGAGGCCGGGCACTGAATTCGTAATAGGCATCCACATAGCCCACCGGCGTATCCGGTAGCGCCTCTTTGACGCGGGCGATGTATTCCAGGAGTTCCTCTTCCGTCAGGTCCTTTCGATACATCACCTCGTTGCCGACAGCCGCAATATCCACGTAGCCCGCTTTTGCCAATTGGATCAAGCCGGCAATCTCTTCTTCATTCAAGGCCTTGTCTTCCCCCAGCCATGCGCCGACCAAGGTTTTCAATCCGAACTCCCGGGCGACTATCGGGATCAGCTCGTTTCCTTCTATGCAAGAAAACGAACGGACCCATTGAACATGCGGCGCAATAATGGCCATGCGCCGCCGGATCTGCTCTTGGGTCAGCACCGTGCCGGGTTCCTGACCTTCCTCATAGGCACTGTAGCACAGGCCGTGCAGGCCCTTTGCCAGCATTTTCCGGAAAAGTTCGCGCAGGTCTTCCAGGCTGCGGCCGGCGTAGTCAATACCTTGAAATTCTTTTACCCGTTCCGCTCTAAACGACATAGGCTGTTGGCTTTAGGCGATAAATTTTTGCTTTTCGTTTTTGTCCCACAAGCCCCATCGAGTGCCCACTTCGCCTTCGTGATACACCTTCCAGGACTCGTCAAAGGAGGAGAAATAGAACAGGGCAATGTCTTTGTCTTTAGCCCACTGCTGGGCATTGATGAAATATTTCATTGCATTCTCAGCCGAGGGTTTTGCTTCCAATACCTCCTGGCCGGCGCTTGGCCAACCGGTTTCGGCAATGATCACTTCCTTTCCGCCGGCGGCTTGTTCGGTCAGTTCGTACATATACTGCATGTAAAGCAGGGCCTGTTCATTGCTGGCCCCTTCCCAGAACGGATAGCAGTTAATGAGGATCACGTCACAGGCATCCACCAGATCGGGGTTTTCCACAAAATGGTAATAAGCATCTACATAGCCCACGGGAATGTGTTGGGGTAGTACCCCTTTCACCTGTCGAATGTATTCGGTCACCTCGGGCTTGGAGAGCTCGTTCCGCAGCAACACCTCATTGCCGACAGCCGCAATATCCACCAGGCCGTCTTCGGCCAGCTCGGCAAGCGCTTGGATTTCCCGCTCATTCCGGGCTCGGTCCCCGCTGATCCAGGCACCGACCAGAGTTTTCAGGCCCTTTTCATGTGCAATGCCGGGAATCAATTCATTGCCCTCCGTACAGGAGAACGAACGGATCCACTTCGTATGTGGCATAATGATGTTCATACGCCGGCGGATCTGGTCTTCCGATAGGATGTCGCCCGTTTCCTGGCCCTCCACATAGGGGCTAAAGCACAATCCATGCAGGCCGTTTTGCAGGGTAGCGGCAAACCGTGCTCTGATTTCGCCAGTGGATTTTCCGTTGAAATCCACTCCGACCAAGCCATTCCAGTTCAGTCCGTCTTTTTTCAACGCGAGCAGCTTGCCCGGCAAATACGCAGACGAGCCTTTCTTGGCTGCCTTCCTTCGCTCTATAGCGGCATGGATCTCATTGGCCCGTTCTTCGGTGAGATCGTAATTGCGCATGACCAGCAAGGCAATGAGGGTCCCGAAAATGGGGACACCGGAATAAAAGAGCCGCAAGCCGGTCACGGCTCCCTCCGGCTGTACGGCGAGGTCCGCATTGAAGCCGACCAGGGTCATGATGGCACCACTCAGCAACCCGGCAATGGCAAAACCGAACTTCACCATCCACCAGTAGATGGCGCCGAAGATCCCCTCCCGCCGTTTTCCGGTATTCAATTCATCCAGGTCGACCACATCTGCCGTCATGGACATCATCAGGGTAAAGAGGCTGCCGATCCCGAAGGAGAAGAAAGGAAGCGCGAAAATGAACATATACGGCTTGCCCGGTACGAAGAGAAACCAAAGCATGACATACCCGACAATGGAAATGCCCTGGGAAAGCATGAAAGCTCTTTTCTTTCCCATCCTTTTCGACATCCAGGCCACCGTGGGAATCACAGCAAAGGTGGTAACCAAAGCGCCCAGGCTACCGAACAAGGTAGGCCACACACCCGCCGCCCCTGCATCTCCGTCGAATAGATAGTAAACCACGATAAAGAAGGAGAAAGCCGCTACCGTATTGAAGGCATTGAAGATCATGAAGGTAGCCACACACAACCTTCGAAAAGGCACACATTGAAAGGCTTCTACAAACCCTTTGAGTATTTCCTTCAGGCTGCTGCCGATGGTTTTCAGGCTTAGCGGAATGAGGCTCTCATCGTTCTTGGTGGATCGGCTTTTGATGAAAATGGCGGGCATCATCGCCAATACCATACACGACAGGCCAACCCAAATGGAGAGCTCCCGGGTAGCCGAGTCCGCATTGGGAAACCAACTGTCGTCGTACATAACCACCCAAAACCAAGGGGCAATTACCCAGGCCCACTGCCCGATCCACTGAGCTACGGCCATAATGCTGGTGCGCTCGTGAAAGTCGTCACTCATCTCATAGCCCATGGCCACATAGGGCACGCTGAAGACGGTCAGGCCCAGATAAAATACTATAGACCAAAGGAGAAAGTAGGTGAAATTGTAGTTCACGCCGTTTTCCCGGTACAGTTGCCACATCACCACAAAGGCGATGCCCATGATGATGGCCCCGGTAAAGACGTACTGTCTCCGCCTTCCCCATACCGAACGGGTATTGTCCGAAATGAACCCCATAATGGGGTCGGTAATGGAATCAAAGACCCGGGGGAGAAAAAAGAGGATGCCCCACATCCATCCGGGGAAGCCCAGGTCCTGTACCAATACCACCATGAAAATGCCCAGCGCAGCGGGAAACATTTGATTGGCCAGCATACCCAGGCCAAAGGCGACCTTCTGCCCGAACGGAACTTGGTGTGCAGCTGCAGTTTGTGAACTACTCATGGTCGGTACTTCCTTGGGTTATCAAAATCGTTTGAATGGCTTTGCCGCTGATCTTCAAGGGGGCAGCTTTTTCGCCCAGCGAAAGGGCAAATGATTTTTCGTTTTCGGCCGGGTTAAAAACCACGACCGCAATCGAACCATCGGGGTTTTGTGCGGCGGTGACCATCAGGTCGCGGGCCGGGTTTTCAAATCCGATCCGCCTGGCACCCGGGCGGATGAATCTGCTGAAATGCGCCAGGGTGTAATACAGGGGAGTGAAATAGACTTCATCCTGTTGCGGATCCACGATCACCGGCGCTACACACCAGTTCTCGGCCCAGTTGGGCCCGCCCTGCCGGTTTAAGACCATGTTCCAGTCGACCCAGCCGTCGACCCAGTTGTTGAGGCAGCCGATGATATCCCGGGCGTAGCGAAAAACCGGGACGTATTTCGGATGGAGGTGCTTTTTCTCTTCCGGGGCCCAGTCCCAACCCCAGTCGGTGGCTTCCTTGGACCAATACCAGGCGTCATTCCGCCACTTGGGCACCTCGGCATCCACACAAGCCTCGGACTGGATCAGGTGCTTGCCGGGAGCGGCCTCGTGTGCATACTGGAGTGCTTCCGGAAACCACTCGTAGGTGCTTTCATACCAGTGCACCGCTGTGCCGTCGTAGTACCGGGCGGCCTCCTCGTCCGAATACATGGTATCGATCCATTCCTTCAACTCCTCACCCCGGTTCTGGTCGTAGCCGAGGATCTTCACGTCCTGTTCGTCGGCTTCCAGGCGGGGTCCCAGGTGGTTCTTTACAAAATCGTTCATCTCCTGCGGGCTGAAGTGCATGCTCTCCCAGTTGCTGTCGTTGCCCAGGGGTTCGTTCTCTACGGTGAAGGCCCAGATATCGATCCCTTCCGAGCGGTACGCCTCAACGTATTTGGAGAAGAACAAGGCCCAGGTACCGTAGTATTCGGGCAGCAGCTTTCCTCCCCGCCAGTCGTTGTTGTCTTTCATCCAGGGCGGTGCCGTCCAGGGCGATGAAATGATCTTGAATCCGTCTGTGGAGATGGCCATGGCCTCCTTGATCATGGGAATGATGTCGTCGCGGTCTTCGTCTATAGAGAAGTGCGTCAAATCGCGATCGCCCGCTACCGGGGCATACGAATAGTTGCCGAGGGAGAAATCGCAGGAGTTCATGTGGGTCCGGGTCAGGGAATACCGGGCGCCGCTTTCCCCGAAGTAGGCTTCCAGAATCCGGGTGCGGCTCTCCGGGCTCATCCGGTTCAGGAGGGAGGCGGAAGCCTCGGTAAACGAGCCGCCGAAGCCGGTAATTGCCTGGTAGGTTTCGCCGGGCACTAGCCGAATTGCCGGCGCTTCTTCTCCTTCGGGAAATTCCGTTATGGGTTCGAGCTGGTTCCCGCTCGCAGAGGTCTCGTAAACGGTTACGTCCAGTTTTTGCTCGGAAGTTCAAGCCGCAAGCATGATCGTCCGGAATAAGATGAACCCCAATTGGTGTAACTGCATCATCGTTTGGATTTTAGCCAACGCAAGAAACCCGGCTAACGCCCCTTTACCGGAGGCGTCAGGGCAGCTTCGAGCACGGCAGCTTCATTGCCGTCATGCGTTTTGGCAACCGCATGTCCTCCGCGCGTCAGTCCGTCAAAAATGCCCTGGTCGACCAAGTCCCACAAGGCGTATTTGGCCTGGCCTTCCACGGTGAAGAGCCCGAAGTGGTTTTCCGATCCGCCCGGGTTTTGGGCATCTTTCCAGGGCTCATCAAAGGCTTCGAAATAAAAGCAGGAAATACCGGCTTCCCGGCTCCATGCCCGCATAAGCCGATAGTAGATGGCCGATTTGTATTCGTCGGTTGCCTTCGAGCCCCCTGGGCCATAGTGCTCGTTGGAGGCCGTGGCCCAGCCCGTTTCGCCGATATGGATCGGTTTGTCGATCTCCAGGCTCCTGATGTAGGCGGCAGTACTTTGGTATTGCGAAATGGCGTAATCCCGGGCCCGTTCCATCGCCGCGCTGATCTGCCGGCGCTTGGGCAAGCGGGCTTCCTTTGGGGTGACATACCAGAAATCCGGGTTGTAATGGGTATCGTGCATGGGGTAGGTATGCAGCGAGACGTAATCGACAGCCCGTATCAGTTTTTCCAGGTCTTCGGTGTGGTATTCCTCCCCCCCGCCGCCCCAGGAGGCGAAATTGTCGGAGCTCGTGATCCAGAGGTCGTCCGGTAATTCTCCGGACTGCTTCAGGGCTTGCAGGTGGTTGACCCACTTCAGGATGACCCCGGCCTGCACGTAGTAGCCGGCCGCCCATTTGACCATGGCCTCGTTGCCCACGGCTATGATCTTCACAATGTCCGGATGCTCCTTCGCCATATCCACCGCCCGGCGGACCTCGGCGGCATTGGCTTCCTCATCTTCGGCATCGTGATCCGGGTTGGCGGTCCAGGCGTCTTTACAGTCGATCCAGGCCCCGAGCATCACATACATCTCAAACCCCGGGTCTTCCTCCTTTAAGAGACGGATGGACCTCAGCACATTGGCTGCGTGTTTCAGATTGGTCGGGTAGGTCCGACGGCACCGGCACACCCTGGCCGACAGGATTTTCAGGTACCCAAACCAGCGCTCTACGGTTGGCTGGATATCCCGGGTGTTCTCCCGGTATCCACCGAAAGCGATCGCCGGATAATCCGGGTTGCCCAGTATATCCTCGGCGGTCAGGTGCCCAGCGACAGCAGGCAGGTTGGCTTCTTTCATGGGTTGGCTGTTTTGGCAAGAGAGCAGAAGACCGAATGGGGTCAGAAGGGCTGCTATGATCGATGCGGTTTTCAAGGTGTCGTCGTTTCTTTGAAAGAATGGGTGCCGGCAGCAGCCGGGTGCCTTGATTGCTTCCGGCGGCCGGATCGTATGTTGATGTCCGTGGGCTGCCCTCCAGGTCCACGGCAAGTCCTCGTATCCTTCGAGCTTCTGGTTACAGATCGGGCAGTTGCCGGAAAAACCCCACGCCAGGCAACCCTCCGGTTTTATCTGAGCTCGTTCGCATCCAGGTGAATGACGATCCGGCGCACTTCGCCGGTCCTTCCGAATACCTTTTCGCTCGCTGAAGCATCCAGTTCAATGGATTCAAAGCGAACCCGGGGCTGGTCGTCGAAAATCACCTCGGTACGGTTGTGCTCGGCCAGCCGGTAAACAACGGGCACCTGGCAATAGGTAAAGCACAGCGAGCCTTCCTCCAGGGGTATCCGTTGCGTTTCAGCCCGGACGTCCACGTAGGCAAACTCTTCGGCTTCTGCCAGAAATTCCGACCGCCGGAGTAGGCAGGGGTTAAACTTCAGGCGGCCGTCCCGGACGAATACGCCCAGTTCGCCGAACCGGCTCAGGATATCCTCTTTCACCTGCCCCGTCATGCCGGGTTGCTGAGCGCCGCGACCGGCGGGCGTATGCGAGTAGGGGTCGATGGGAAAGGCCCCGTACAGCGAAGGCGGTTTGTGTACGCCGATCCCTTCGTTGATCTCGTAATAGTGCTCCAGCAAGCGGCCGACCACGTCCTTGCTTTCGCCCGCTTCAATGGCTTCCAGGCTGCACTCCTGCACGGCCAGCAGCAATTTGGATACCATGTGCCAGTAAATGGACCCCAGCCCTTCATAACCGAAGAAAGTGCCCGACCGCCCGGTAAAGGCTTTGTGATTGAACACCTGCTCGAACAGCTGTAATACCTGCTCTTCCTCCCTTTCCACCAACGGTCCGTACTCGGTATGGGAGAGGTCTTCCAGGGCCTGGCGCAGGTCGTTGGCATTTTTAAAATTGCCGTTGAAGTGATATCCACCTCGTATGTCTTGTTCGATAATCGCGACATGCCCGTCGTCCACCAGTTTGTGCAGCAGCTCGGAGGATTCGACCGAGGCTTTCGGGATGGTGTTTTTCTCCATAAAGCGAGGCAGGTCCTTATCCGGATAGAGGAGGTAGCTGTACTGATCCTCCCGGAAAAGCCTGCTGCTCTTGAGGGCATCCAACACCTCCAGCGCTTCCCGCGAAGCCAGGTAGCCCGAGCTTAAAACAGCCACCTGTCCTTCCAGCATTTCGCTCAGGTGGGACAAGGAGATCCCCTCGCCACCCGATACGGTCATCAGGTTGTAGGCGTGATAGAGGTGATCCGGCCTTTTATTGGCCGCTATCGAATGCTCCATATACCGCAGGCTCAGGTCCATGAAGTCCTTGAGCTCGCGGATGCGGATGCGTTCCTTTTGGCCGGAAAAGGCCTGCCGGTAGATCGCGTTTCGGTAGTCACTGCCCGCCTGCCCCAGGTCGGTCAGAACCCGCCGTCGATCCCGGTCGTCCAGAGGGCCGGACAACAGATGCCGGTAACGGTCAAAGGTCTCCGCAACGCGCCGGTAAAAGACCGCCAACTCGCTGGAGACCGCCACCTCGCCGGAATTCGAAGCGGCGAGAAGTCCGCTAAAAAAATGCAGAAACCGGCGCAGGTAGTACAACGTGACCATGGATACGCCATGACCAACCAGGGCGTTGTTCGCATCATTCCATTCCGGGCGCTGGGTATTCATCCAGATGCCGCCTTCCGGTATGAAGTTGGACAGTTTGGCCAGTAGCGTGGCCAGAATTTTTTCAATGAAGTTTACCTGATAGATCGTCCCCGTTCGGTCCTTCAACAGCGCGGCATCGGCACCTAAATCCTTCCTCCTTTCGCGAATGTCTTCGTCCAGGTCCACATCAAACTCGATCGTGTCTTTCGGATTCTCGAGTATTTCGTCAAACGATCTGATCCGGTAGGGCACATTGGCATAGACAAAGCAGGCCCGGTCGAAATAGGTAGCCAGCCGACCGGGCGCGTAATCCTCCAGAAACTCCAGGAACTTCAGCAGGTAGATGATCTGATGATCGCCCCAGTAGCCGATGTACGACCAGGGATCATCGGGCTCGATGGTTTCCCAGTCGAAGCCGTCTTTGGTGATCCGGTAGGGATTGTATCCGTCGAAGGTGGTCGCGTTCAGGAATTTGTGGATCATGCTTTCCACAAAGGCCGGGTAGGAGCGAGCCAGGGCTTCCCAGTTCTGGAAGATGTCCCGCCAGTTGCCTTCGTAATCGAGCACTTTGGATCCGTCGATCTCGCTCCGGGTGTTGATGGAGAACTTGTTCCAGGGCCGGCTGGGGTCGCCGTGCCTTCGGCTGAATTGGAGGGGAAGGTATTCCAGGGCCAGCCGCTGGAAGTTGGCGTCTTCGGTCTGGTCGGCCAAGGCCTTCAGCTCCATGAGGGAAAACCGATCGGGAAGGCCGCTGAGGAGTTCTCCGGCCGATTCGAAGACCCTGCGGTTCGCTTTGGACAAATAGTTTGTAAAATCCCTTTTTTCGATCTGGTAATTGTCGTCGAATATGCCCCCGCGCATGATGTTGAACAGAACATTGGAGAAATGCCGGGCATCTCTGTTCTTATCCGCAGTGCGTTGCAGGCCGTCCGCGGCGGCATTGAGCGCGATCAGCCGCCGGGTGCCGGCTGCTATATCCCGTTTTACGAGCTGATCCAGTGCCTGCTCGCGTTTGATCTCCTCGGAAAGCCGCACTAGGGCCGAATGATTCTTATTTACATCGGCCAGGACCATCCACGCCTTTTCTGCTTCCGGGGCCAGCCGGATGTCTGCCAGCGCGAAATAGGCTCCCTTTTCGCCTCGCACATCCGTTTCTTCCCGCACCGGCAATCCTTTTCTGAACTGGCTCAGCTGCAGGGAAGACAACAAATACGAGGGATTCTCCAAACCGAGCGACCAAGCGATATTCGCCTTTAAGGCCTCACTGGGCTCGGCCTTGTCCACAATGGTGGCGCTAAGGGCATAAATACCCAGGCCCGCCTCTTTTTCGAGTTCATTCTTTTTGTAGGCATCCACCAGGTTGCTCGACCGGTTCTGCAGGTCGCTTCCCACGCCCGCGGGCATGACGTTCTGGATGCCGTCCAGCAGGGTGATCGCCACTTCCCGCCGGCCCCAGTTGAGCAGGGTCGACTGTTTGACGAAGCCGAAGACATCGCTGAAGCTCCACTGGTACCGAAAGGTGAGCTCCAGATCGGGATTGACCTCTTCAAAAAGGATTTTATTCCCGTATACGCTCTTGAAAAGGTTGCGACTAATCCGGTATCTACCTTCCTGCCGGATCGAGAACGGCTCCCAAAGCACCACCGCATCGTCGTCCCGGTGAACCCGAAGCAGGGTCTTGCTGCCCGTGATCTCCGCCGACTCGGTTATTTTGTCGTCCGTGTAATAGGGGAACAAAGCGTGGTCCGCATCTTTTCGCCCGGCACTCAAGCCGCCATTGCTCGCAATGAACATCCAGTGGTTCGAATCGCTCACGATGCTCATAAAGAATGGGCGCATCGCATCGTGGTTTGCGATCTTGAAATAGGATTCGCCACCGATCTGCACCCGGCTCATAGCCGCGCTCTTTGCCGCCGTTGCGGTTTTCATCACTGTGTATTTATTGGAGCCTGAGATCGGGCCATGGCATTAGGTCCGTTCCTGATAAACCCTCACCCAATCCACCAGCATGGTCTGTGGAAACGGAGTTTGATCGGTCGGGAAGCCTACGAAGTTGCCTCCTACGGCAACGTTCAGCAAGATAAAGAAAGGCTGATCGAATACCCACTCTCCCGAGGCATCCTCCGGCTGAACCCGAAGATAGAGGGTCTCATCCACATAGTAGTCGATGTAATTTTCACCCCATTCGACAGCAAAGACGTGGAAGTCCACATCAAAGCGGTCATTGGGGAAGCCGTAGGTTTTCGTAATGGGGTTGCCGCCGGAATAGCCCGGACCGTGCACGCTGCCGTGGATGATGTTGGGCTCCTGCCCGCGGTATTCCACGATGTCGATCTCGCCGCACTGCGGCCAGGCCTCCTCGTCGATATTGGACCCCAGAATCCAGAAGGCCGGCCATATGCCCGGGCCCCAGGGCATTTTGATGCGCGCTTCAAAGCGACCGAAAGCCTGTTCAAAGGTGCCTTTGGTCGTGATCCGTCCAGAAGTGAAAGCCGATCCGGCAAAACTTTCCCGGCGGGAGGTAATGGCCAGGTTTCCGTCGCCGTCCAGGTAAACATTGTCGGTGCGATCGGTATAGTACTGCAATTCGGCATTGCCCCAGCCGCAGCCGCTGGCCTGGTCGCAGCCGTTGCCTATATCGTAAACCCATTTCGTCGAATCCGGTGCCTGCCCGGCATCCCCTTCAAATTCGTCGGACCAGACCAGCTGCCAGCTCCGGTCGACGTCCAGATCGTCTTCATTCTCACAGGATAGCATACTGAAGGAAATGAACAGCAGGCCCACCAGAGCCCAAAGCGGGCCCCTTTGCTGGCGGCTGTGCAGGAAGTGTATCGTTGGCTGTGATGAAAGATCCATGCTGTTTTTCTTTTGAAATTTACTTGTGGAAATACACATTGTCCACATAAACGGTGTTGGCCCCTGTCGGCTGCCCCACCAGAATGTATTGCGCAATATTCGTCCGGCTGGTCAGGCCGGTGAAGTCACTCAGGGGAAGGTCATAGCTTATCCATTCGCCTTGGACGGGCGCGGCAAAATCGAGCTGATGTTCCACATCGTCGCCCCCGCCGAAGGCCCCGTCGGCCCCGAAATCCACCAGTTTGACCGCGAAAAAGGTGAAATCGGCCGACCAAACATCCAGGTGAAAATGCGTCATTTCGCTGGCGTCAACCGTGTTTGCAACCGTCTCAATACCTACAAAGTCGAGCTCGGAGTACTTTTTGGTGGGGTTGCCCTGCACCGTCACATCCTCAAAAGTGGCCGCTGACCAGTCTGTGCGCCAGGTATCCACGCTTACATCGGTATAGGCATCGCTGAACAGGGAGATCACATCCGCCTCATTTTCTGTCGGCGTGGGGGCAGCCTGGCTGGGTTCCGTGCCCGGACTGCCGCCGTCGTCATTGTAAAAATAGATGTTGTCCACGAAGACCGTAGTTTCGCCCGTGGGCTGGCCCACCAAAATGTACTGGGCGATATTCGCTCGAGTGGTCAGGCCGGTGAAGTCACTCAGGGGAAGGTCGTAGCTTATCCACTGCCCCTGCGAAGGTGCGTTGAAGTCGATCTGATGCTCCACATCATCGCCCCCGCCGAAGACGCCGTCGGCTCCGAAATCCACCAGCTTGACCGCGAAAAAGGTGAAATCCGCCGACCATACGTCGAGGTGGAAATGCGTCATGCCCGTGGCATCTACGGTACTGCTGACCGTCTCAATACCTGCCACGTCGAGCTCGGAGTACTTTTTGGTGGGGTTGCCCTGCACCATCACGTCCTCAAAAGTGGCCGTCGACCAATCGGTGCGCCAGGTATCTACATTGACATCCATATAAGCATCGCTGAACAGGGAGATCACATTGGCCTCGTTTTGCGTGGGCGTGGGTGCAGCCTGGCCGGGCTCCGTACCGGTACCACCTCCGTCCCGGTAGAAATAGATATTGTCCACATAGAGGGTATTGGGATCTCCGGAAAGGACCAGCTGCGCCAGATGTCCGGTAGTGGTCAGCCCGGTGAAGTCCGATAAGGGCAGGTCGATCCCGACCCAGGTACCGGTCGCCAGGGCCGGTGTGGTGTTTTCATCCAGCGTGATCTCGTGCTCCACATCGTCGCCGCCGCCGAAGGCGCCGTCGGCCCCGAAATCCACCAGTTTAATTTTTAATTCAGCCGGCGCCGCCGTAGGATCCCCCGTCCAGATATCCATGTGAAAGCGATCCATCATGGAGGCATCCACCGTCTGGGAGATGAATTCAATGCCAGCAAAACTCAGGTTGGTGTAAAGCTTAACATCATCGCCCATCACTTGCACATCGGCCACCTCGGCCTCATCCCAATCGGCCGACCAGGTGTCGACCGGCACAACCTGACCCTTATACACATCCGCCGCGTCCGACGAGAGCGCGCAGGGAGGTCCGGGTGCGGCGGAGGCACGTA
>JAJDFU010000672.1 GCA_020528935.1 Saprospiraceae bacterium
CGGGGTGCCGGTAGCCAGCTTCGAAGCCTACCAGATCTGGCAAGAGTCGGGCCAGGCGCCAGACGATCTCACGATGTCGGCCTTTCGGGGAGAGGTGACTCCAGCCAGTTCCTGGATGCTGATTCGGGCCGGCATCATTATGGTACTCACGCGTTGGTTTTCCAAAAAGGCCCGGAACGTAATCCAGACAACGGTCAACCTCAGTCGCCAAAAGGACGGCATCGAGCGTTTCTCGGGCAATACGGCCTCCCGGGGTATGGTACTGGGCATTAGCGGCCTGGCAGGCGCCATCGTGGGTGCATTGCCCAAGGGCCTAGTCAACTGGTTCGAGCGCCGTTATGCCATCAAGCCGCCTCTGGTCATGAATGGCGAGGACCCGCCGGCTTTCGACTTTGTACGCGCCTCCTCCAATCTCATCGTGGCGGCCTTCCTCATCTCGCTGGGCACTTCGCTGAAGCTTCCCCTGTCCACCACCTATGTTTCCTTCATGGTGCTGATGGGTACTTCCCTGGCTGACCGCGCCTGGAATCGCGACAGCGCCGTGTACCGCGTTTCCGGCGTATTCACGGTAGTCAGCGGCTGGTTTATGACGGCCATTGCCGCCTTGACCCTTTCCTCCCTTTTCGCCATTACCGTCATGAACCTCAGTTTTATCGGGGTAGGCTTGGTCTTTGCCTTCGTCGTGATCGCCATGGTCCTTGTCAACCGCTTTACCGACAACCGTCTGCAACTGGAACACACGGCAGAGCTGCCGGAAATGTGGTTCGACCGCACACCCCAGGAGCTCACTCCCTTTCTGGGCCAGCGGGCCCGGGAGGCTGCCGACACCTATGCCGGAGCTGTGGAGCGGTTGGTCAAAGCCGTAGAAGAGGAGGACCGAAAAACAGCACACCGCCTGAGGAAAGAAATGGACAAGCAGTTGGAGATCTCCCAGAATTATACTGCCAAGCTCAACGAATACATCAGCGAACTCCCCGAAGAACGCCGCGATACAGGCCGGGTGCTGCTGGAGCTCTTCTACCTCGAAACCCTGCTGCTCCATCAGGTCGAGCGCATGATCACCATCGGAAGCACCCACATTCTCAACCTGCACAAACCCCTGGAAACCGAACAGGTGAAACAGCTCGATCGCATGGTGGCGGACATCCGGCGCTTCTGCCAGGTATTGCCCTCCACCACCAGTCGGGAAAAGCCCAGCCTTGAATTGCAGCGATTGAAAAGCGAACTGGACCGCTCCATCCAACTGCAGGTCGACGGGCTCATCCACGACAAATACAACTACAAGAATAGCCTGCTCTACTTCAACCTGCTGCTGCGCAACCTGGAAAGCGCGGAGATCTTGCAGCGTATGGATGAGCTGGCTGAGACAGCCCGCCCGCATTCGGAGGTCGGCGAAGGGGTACTCGACGAATAAGGGGGCAGGAATAAAGAAAAACCATCTGCAACCAGCGCAGGAATACAAACCACCCAAAACCTCATTTCCTTCCAAAAAATGATCTGATGAAGACCATGAAACTCGTACTCTGCAGCCTTGGGCTGACCCTTTCTCTCGCACTCTGGGGGCAAGGCGAACCCGGCATTAAGGGGCATCACTTTGAAGACGAGCACCACCACGCCAAACGCGAAAAGAAACCGCATCTGGACAGCACCTACTTGAAACACTTCAAACAGAGTGAGATCCAGGACCCGGCCGTAGTGAACCGCTTTACCCGTCGATTCATCAATGCGGTAGGCGGCAGTGCCACCGGCCTGATCGGCCGGGTTGCCGGTGCGACTGTCCAGGGCGGCATGGTTTCCTTCCGTGGACTCAACCCGCGCTATTCGACCGTCACCGTGAACGGCTTGGCCACCCCGGTTACCGAGCAAAACATCAAAGCCTTTTCCCTGGGCCTGCTGCCCTCCGATGCCATTCAGGCCATGGAGGTATATAAAGGCGGCTACTACGCCAACTACGGCGAATGGGGCGGTGGAAACATCAACATAGTGAGTACGGCCGACATTGCCGGCAACTACCTGGACGTGAGCTTCGGCCTCACCTTTCAGAACAACTTCACGTTCAACGATTTCGTCAAGCCCCAATACTGGGGGGAAGATTTCGGCAATTTCTTCGGCTACGGCAAAGACAACATTGACGTGACCCGCAAGATCGTCGGCGTAGATGAATTCCAGGAGCTGGACCGCAACGGCGCTGCCGAGCAGGCGCGCATGATCCAGAATACCCAAGGGATAGAGACCGTCACCGCAGGACCCGGTTTTGACCTGAGCATCGGATTCGGCCATATTTTCTCCGACAACGGCCGGGCCAACTTTCTACCCTCCACCCCCCAACCCTTTTCGCGCATTCCCTCCCGAATTGCCGTCAACCGGGCGCGTTACAACAACAAGACGACCGACGAGAACGGCACGGTGACCAACTCCGAGATCACCTCCTTCCTTACCGACGGCATTTACACCGAAACGGCCCAGTTGGAAGCCACTTCCCAGTGGTTTTATCGGATTAACGAAAACAACGACATCAACCTCGCTCTCACCTACAGCCACGAAGGCTCCATGATTTCTCTGATTCGTTACTTCGTGGGCATTCGCGACCAGAAAGACGTATTCGGGGGCAGCATAGGCCTGATAGCCAAGCAAGTCTTCATGGGCCGCCTTACCGGCAATCACGGCTTGGCCGACAACCTAGACCTGAGCTGGTCGCTGGGCGTCGGCACCTTCAACCGCGACGAGCCCGTGCTCAATCGCTTCGGGGCACAGCGCCCCTTGCGCGATCAGGGTACCGAATCGCCCTACCTGCTCATTATACCCGAAAGCTCGAAGGCCGATGTAGGGGGCACCTTCAACAGCGATCTGAACGACAACACCCTGGGTGGGCGGATTGACCTGGGCTGGGAAGCCATCGACAACCGCCTGACCCTGCGAGCAGGCGTACTGTTCGATCGGCTGGATCGCGACTTTGCCGCCCGCTTGCTCACCACGGCCAAGGATGACTTCACGGCTCCCGAGCTGACCACCCCTCGCCTGAGCGCCCTGGATACCATCTTCCAGACTGAAAATTACGGTCCCAATGGCTATACCATGATCGACGGCACATCCGAATTTGAGTCCTACAACGCCACCAACGACAACTTCGCCGGCTACCTCGGGGCGGATTTCCAGCTCGGAACCGACTGGAAGTTTTCTCTTGGCGGCCGCCTGGAAAACTTCAACCAAAACCTGGATACCGGTATCGATACTATACAGGTAGACAATCAGGTGACGGAGTTTCTGCCCTCGGTCAATCTCTCCTATGTCGGCCACAGCCGCCTGGCTGTCAAAGCCGGCTATTCGCGCTCGCTCAATCACCCGGCCTTTCGCGAGCTATCCCCCTTTACCTTCTACGATTTTGACTATCGCTCCGATATTCAGGGAAATCCCGAGCTCCAAAGTGGCGTAGTGGACAACTTCGACCTCAGCTTGGAAGTGCTCTTTGGGCGCAACAACGAGTACTTCGCCGTCACGCCTTTTTTCAAGCGCATTCAGAACCCCATTGAGATGAAGTACATCATCCGGTCCGAATCGCCCCTGTTCAGCTTCGAGAATGCCGAGCAGGCCACTATCGGCGGCGTGGAAATCGAATTTGCCAAATTCCTGGGCTCTTCGGCCGGATTGCGCAACCTGCTCCTTTCCGGCAACATCACCTTTACCGACAGCCGCATCGAACTGCCGGAGGGCACCCAGGAAGTGGCCAGCGAACGTCCCTTGCAAGGTCAGGTACCGCTCATCATCAATGCCGGCCTCACCTTTATCTCGGATAATCAGAGGACCACAGCCACCCTGGCCTACCGCTATGTTGGCCGGTACCTTTTTTCGGTAGGCGATGGGGTATCCACCTTCCCCTGGTATGAGATGCCGCGCAACTACCTGAGCGCTTCCTTTTCCCAGCGCTTCGGCAATTTCAAGCTCACCCTGGCTGCGACCAACCTGCTCAACACCCGCTTTGCCCAATTTGAAGATGCCGACCTGGACGGCAAGGTCACCACCTCCGGAGTGGACAACGAGGTACAGCGTGGCCTGGCCTACCAGACCTTTCACCTGGGTGTATCCTATAGCTTCTAACCCATCATCCAAAAAACAGCTAGCCTCATGAAATCGAAACTCCAAACCCTCATGACCCTGGGACTGCTCGCCGGCGGCCTGGTGCTGCAATCCTGCGAAAAGATCGAACTCCTGACGCCACCGCCGCCTAGCGAGGGCCAGAACGGCACCGGAAGAGCCACGGGTGCAGGCCTCCTCTTTTTGCAAAATAATACCTCGGAGCTGTTCAATGCCGACCAATCCGGCCTGAACATCACCTCCAACGACCTCGGCGCCTGGGTGGAAGACAACGACTTCGCCCGATACGACCCCAACTCGGGCAACCTGCTGGAACTGGAAACCAAGCTGCCACTCTGGGCCGGCAATGAGCCCGTATTGCCCGAACTACCGGACGGCTCCGGGCCGGTCAATATCGTACAACCGGTGCCGGTGGGCATGGACCAGACCAACTTCCCCGGCGCCTTCAACCAGGTAGCCCAAAGCGACTGGCACATCGGCTCCAACTGGTGGGTACTCGACGCCCAAGACATTGACTACGGCTGGCGCGGCGAAGACAACACCCCGGACCTGGTGAACGTGACGGACAACATCACTACCGATAAAACCTGGACGGCCGACAAAAAGTACTTCCTCACTCGCCAGATCTTCGTAAAGGAAGGCGCCACCCTGACCATTGAGCCAGGTACGGTTATTTTCGGCCGCGATGCCGTAGGCGTGGATGCCGGCGTTCTGGTGGTGAACCGCGGGGCTCGCCTCCTGGCCCAGGGCACGCCCGATCAACCCATCGTATTCACCTCCACAAAACCCCCGGGTGCGCGCGCGCGAGGAGACTGGGGCGGCCTGGTACTTTGTGGCCGGGCAGCCAACAACAAGGCCAACAACGTACTTATCGAAGGCATTGGCGGTGCCGAGGCCAGTGACGAGGACGGATTCTATGGCCCCGGCAACGGCTATGCGGCGGATGCCACCGACTTTAACGACGAAAGCTCGGGCGTGCTGTCCTTTATCCGCCTGGAATATGCCGGCATCGCCATCAGCCCCGGCAACGAGGTGAACAGCCTGACCATGGGCAGCATCGGCTCCGGTACGCAGGTGGACCACATCATAGTGACCAATGCCGGCGACGACGGCATCGAGTGCTTTGGCGGCACAGTGGACATTCGCTACCTTGCCATGGTCGATATCCTCGATGACGACGTCGACCTGGATGCCGGGTATTCCGGCACCATCCAGTACGCCTACCTGGTGCGAAATCCCTTCGCCGCTGACGAATCCACTTCCACCAGCTTTGAGACCAGCTCGGCCAAGAACGACGGCCAAAACCCGGTGACCCGCGCGACGATCGCCAATACGACGATCGTCGGGCCGGTTTACCAACTGGAAGGCACCGACCTGGCTGCCAACCGCCTGTACGACGGCGGCTTCCTGGGTAAAGACTTATCGGAAGTACGTCTGATCAATTCCATCATTATCGGTGCGCCCATTGGCTTTCAGAACCCCTAATGCTAAGGTTTCAGGATACTAATACCGTTTCAAGTATGAAATGACCTAAAATTTATTTCATACTTGAAGCGGTA
>JAJDFU010000370.1 GCA_020528935.1 Saprospiraceae bacterium
GTAATAGGACGCCCCATTACCCAGTTCTGCGGCGCCCGAGCGCACGGCGTCAAAGACCTCCAGCGCCGGCACCAGCTCTCCCCCGCCGAAAACGCGAATTTCCATCTGCCCGCCGGACATCTGAGCCACCAGTTGGGCAAAGCGCTCACAGGCTTCGCCCAGGACGGGAAAGTTGGGCGGCCAGGTGGTGACCATGCGCCAGCGATAGGTTTTCCGGTTGCGAATGGAAGGTCCGCTTTGCGCGTTCGGCTCAGGCATGCAGGCGCGAAGGGCAAAAGGCAGGGACAGGGTGCCTATCGCCAGCCCTTTGGCAAATGCTTTTCTGGAAATGCGCATACGACAACTCAGTTAAGCCCTCAAAGTAAGCGGAAAAGCGCTTTTTTGTAAACACAAAATGTTTTAAATTTGGTAAAAAACAAACAGCCCGTGGAGAAGAAAGCTGCAACCTCCGTTCGAAAGGGTAGGGGAGCTCAACTCAACCCGCACAATCCTTTTGAAAACACACTGCGCGACAAGATCCCCGATCCCGATCTGCCGGACCGGACCCGTTATCAGGAGGTCTTCCCCAAGAGCATGATCAACCGGGTGGACAGTCCCGATATCGGCATGGCCTGGAGCATGAATCCCTACCAGGGCTGTGAGCACGGCTGCGTGTATTGCTACGCTCGAAATACCCATCCGTTTTGGGGGTTTAGTGCCGGGCTGGATTTTGAACGGAATATTCTGGTGAAAAAGGACGCCCCCGGGCTACTGCGCAAGCAACTGCAGAAAAAAAGCTGGCGCGCAGCGCCGATCATGCTGTCCGGGAATACGGACTGCTACCAGCCTGCCGAGCGCAAATTTGAGATCACGAGGCAGTTGCTGGAGGTGTTGTGGGCGTTTCGGCATCCGGTGGGCATCATCACCAAGAGCCGGCTGATCTTGCGCGATCTGGACCTTCTTGCGCCTATGGCAGCTGAGGGGCTCGTGCGCGTAGCGATATCGGTCACCAGCCTGGACGAGCAGGTGCGTCGCCTGCTGGAGCCGCGCACCGCTTCGGCAGGCGCTCGCCTGCAGGTGATTCGCCGGCTGAGTGAGCAGGGAATTCCCGTGAGTGCCATGCTGGCCCCCGTCATCCCGGGCCTCAACGATCACGAGATCCTTCCCATGGCCCGGGCCGTAGCGGATTGTGGGGCACGGGCCGTTCACCATACCGTTGTACGGCTCAATGGGGATGTCGCTGAAATTTTTGAGGACTGGGCCCGAAAGGCGATGCCCGATCGCGCGGACCGCATCCTCAATCGCATCCGGGATTGTCACAATGGGCAGTTGCACGACAGCCGGTACGGCCGCCGGATAAAGGGGGCAGGGCGAATTGCCGAGATGATCGGCCAGCAAGTTGAGCTGGCCCGCCGGCTCTATTTTGAAGATCGAACGATGCCGCCCTATAACCTGGACAGCTACCGGAAGAGAAAAGATCCTCAACTCACCCTTTGGGAATAGAACATCTTCACCGGACAATGGGAAGAATCGTCCGGTGAAGATAGATGGATCTAGTAACCGCGAGCTTCCTTGAGGGATACCCGCATATCGTTTTTATAAGCCACGATCCAGGCACTGCTGAATCCCTGGCGCTTCAGTTCGGACTGGCGCGCTTTAGCATCATTGAAATCCCGGTAGTTGCCGATGACAACCTTCTGGATGTTGCCGGCATCTTCTACCCGCATATCGGGAATGTTTTGCACCTTGCCCGGGATCTTGCCTATGGAATAGGCACCTACCTGGACGCGGTACACCACGCCCCGGCTGTAGTCCTCTTCCGGTGGGGCGGGATTGACGGGACCCGGATCCGAAGGCTGCGGTGGCATGTTGGCCTGCTGCAGCTGGTTAATGGTTTGCTCGGCCGTCATCAGTTGCTGCTTGAGCTGTTTGTTCTCCTGCTGCACCTGGGCGAGCTGAGCCTGAAACTGTTGTTGATTGGCCTGCATAGTGTTGAGCTGAGCCATCGCCTGTTGGGCTTCCATTTTGTACTGATCCCGTTCCTCTGTCAATTGCTTGAGCTGAGCCGGGTTTTTCCTGTACTCTTTGGCTTTTTTCTTCCATTCTTTTTTTTCGTCTTTGGAGAGTTGCTGACCGAATGAAGGCGGAGCAACCAAAGCCAGCGTCATAACAACGAAAAGCGCGTGATACCATTTCATAAATCCTCTGGTTTTGATGAGTGGTTGAACTTCAAACAAGGATAAGGAAAAATATGGAAACAAAAGTCATTCATCCCACAGTCCGGCCATGGTGTACGGGCTGCCTTCCTGAGCCCAAAACGAACAGTCTACAAAGGCGTAGTGCTTAGCCAGGTTGGCGATCGCCTCGGGCTCTGCATCGGACAGTTTGACCCGGGCGGCATCCAGGTTCTCCCGTATGCGCTGTGGAGTCGTGGATTTGGGGATTACGGCACAGCCTCTCATCATGTGCCAGGCCAGAAGGATCTGAGCGGGTGTGCATTCGTGTTGCCGGGCTATCTCCACAATCGGGGGCACTTCCATAAGATTGGGCTCATCGTCCTTTTTCATTTGTTTTATCCGGTCGCGGGAACCGAGCGGAGAATAGGCGGTGAGGTGTATGTTTTGATCCCGGCAGTAGTGGAGTAGATCATTTTGCTGCAAGTAGGGATGCATTTCCACCTGATTCATGGCCGGGCGAACCGAGGTGTGCGGCAGCAGCCGTTCAATTTTGTGCCGGCTGAAATTGGACAGTCCGATGTGGCGGCTCTTGCCTGCCTGCACTGCGCGTTCCATACCCAGCCAGGTTTCGCCGGTGGGAACTTCGTCCAGGCTCAGGAAGTCGTCGGGGCCGGAGGGCATGGTTTGTACGCTCGGCCGGAAAACCACCGGCCAGTGGATCAGAAACAGGTCGAGATAATCGAGCTGCAGGTCGCCGAGGCTGCGCTCCAGCGCAGGCACGACGTCTTGCTCCCGGTGCGCGTTGTTCCAGAGTTTGGAGGTGATCCAAAGCTCTTCCCGTCGGACTTCGCCATCGCGGAACAGCTGCCGGAGGGCACTCCCGATCTCCGCTTCGTTGCCGTAAATGGGGGCGCAGTCGATGTGCCGGTATCCGGCCCGGATAGCTTCCTGGACGGCGCGGCCCACTTCGCCGGGGCTGGATTTCCAGGTGCCCAGGCCGAGGGCGGGCATTTCATCTCCATTGGAAAAGGTGAGGGTCTTCATGTGTTTCTTTTTCAGAAGAACGGATGGGGCGACTCAACGTTTAGAGCACTGCGTAGTCCAGGTCGCAGGTGCTGGCTGTTCCTAGCTGCTCGGCATGGCGCTCCAGCCAGCGGCCGGCATGATCCCGGCCTATCGCTTTGAGTTCCTGCAAAAAAGACCATTCCGCATTGAATTTACTGGACAACTTCAGATTTTGTACATCTTCCTCCGGGTTGATATTGTGCAGGAAGAAGGGCCGGTATCGCCCCTGGCAGTCCACGCCGGCTTCGTGCAGGCGGCGGAAGAGGTCCAGCTTCTGCAACTCCAGCAACAGGCTGGAATTAAAGCTCAGTTCGTTGATCCGGTCGCGGATCTCATACGGCGAACTGGGCGTTTCGCCGATGTTCACGGGATTGATCTGGACGATCACGATATCAGAGCATTCGGTTTCTTCCACCAGGGGAAACAGCGGAGGGTTGCCCATAAAACCACCGTCCCAGTAGGCTTCGCCTTCGATCTCCACGGTGTGAAAAAGCTGTGGCAGGCAGGCCGAGGCCAGCACGGCATCCACACTGATCTCGGCCAGCCGGAAAACCTTGGCGCGTCCGCGGCGCACATTCGTCGCACACACGAAAACATCCGCATCGCTGCAGCGGCGCAACTCCCCGAAATCGATCATTTCCTCCAGAATATCCCGCAGGGGGTTCAGGCCCAGGGGGTTGAACTGGGTAGGGGAGAGGAAAAGGGAAGACATCTCCATCCACAGGTAGCTGGGCGAGGCTTCCATATTGCCCTTGCCGAAAAAGGCATCCCAATAGCTGGGACGAAAAAAGTACCGCCGGGCGGAATCGGATACGGCCTTCCAGAACCCTTCCAGCAGCGCCTGGGCAGCAGAGCGGCCGCCCTGCTGCAGGCCGTGGGCCAGCAGCACCGCATTGACGGCCCCCGCGCTGGTACCGGAAAAGGCCCGCAGGGGCAGGTCTTCCTCCAGCAGGCGGTCCAATATCCCCCAGGTAATGGCGCCGTGGGCGCCGCCGCCCTGCAGGGCCAGGGCCAGTTGGTGGTCAGTTTTCATGCAGGTGGTTTTATTGGGCCGTCCAACCGCCGTCCACGGGAATGGCCGTGCCGGTCAGGGTGTTGGCGTAATCCGAAGCCAGAAAAAGGGCCAGTTGGCCCAGGGTTTCGAGGCCGACGAAAGATTTGACGGCCTGTTTTTTGAGCATGACCTCTTGAATCACCTCTTTCTCGCTGATGCCATGGGCTTTGGCCTGATCTTCGATCTGGGCCTCTACCAGAGGCGTTTTCACGTAGCCTGGGCAAATGGCATTGCAAGTGATGTTGTGCGGGGCCCCCTCCAGGGCGAGCACCTTGGTGAGGCCGAGAATACCGTGTTTGGAAGCTACATAGGCCGCTTTGTATTCCGAAGCTCGCAGTCCGTGGGCCGAGGCCACGTTGATGATCCGGCCGAAGCCGCGCGCCTTCATGCCCGGCCAGGCAGCTTTGCTGGTGTGGAAAGCTGCGGAAAGATTGACCCCCAGAATGAGATCCCACTTGCCTTCGGGAAATTCGTCAATGGGTGCGACGTGTTGCACACCGGCATTGTTGATGAGTACATCGAGTCGGCCGAAATCGGATTCGGCCTGGTGTACCATGCTGCGAACGGCTTCGGAATCCATGAGGTTGGTAGGAGAGAAGCGGACCTTTACCTCGTACGTTGCCGCCAGCTCACCGGCAATTTCGTCGCCATTCTCTTCCAGGCCGTTGAGCAGCAGATCGTATCCGGCCTTGGCAAATTCCTGTGCAATGCCCAGTCCGATACCGCTGGAACCACCAGTGATGAGGGCTACTTGTTTGCGTTCCGTCATGTATGCAGGGTTTGACTGTGTTTGGAGTCAACCGGCAGGGCTTGTACCTCAAAGATCAAAAAAATGATCGTGAGTAAAAGCCATTCCAGCCAAAAATGGAAACGCACTTGCCGAAGAGCCGGCCCTTGAACTCCCGTTCCTTTTGCATCGTTTTCCTTGCATCTGTTCAAAACGCCGGAACCCGATGAACAAGATCCTGATCCTCTTTGCCCATCCGCTGCTGGAAAAATCCAGGGCCAACCACATGCTGCTGGAGCACCTGCCGGATTCCGACCGGCTCACCTTGCACGACCTGTACGAGCACTATCCCGATTTCAACATCGATATCGAGGCGGAGAAGGAACGGGTGGAAACCCACGACATTCTGGTCTGGCATCACCCCCTGTACTGGTACAGCGCTCCGGCTCTGCTCAAGCAATGGATCGATATGGTGCTGGAGTACGGCTGGGCGTACGGCCCCGGGGGCCGGGACCTGGAAGGGAAAGTTGCGTTCAATGCAGTCAATACGGGCGGGGCCCGGCGGGTCCATTCCCGGGAAGGCAACAACCAATCACGGAACACCGCATATTTGGGGCGTTTACA
>JAJDFU010000560.1 GCA_020528935.1 Saprospiraceae bacterium
TTACGGCACCCTGTGAGCCCGGCCCGATCCGTAATGACGAGCCGCACTGTCCGCTCTTAACGAACCGCTCCATATGAAACACCTCTTTTTTTTTCTGCTCTGGGCCGCAGGCTGGCACATGATCCTGGCACAGGAAACCGCATTTTACCGTCTGGATGAAACCGGAAAGGCTCGACTGACCCGGGAAGGGGCATCTCATTTTGCCGGACTGGCCTTGTCCTGCCTGGAACAGGAGTATCCCAACAAGCTCAACCAGACGCTGGCCAACGAAAGCCAGTTGGGGAGCCCCCGGGAACTGCATCCCGCCTTTTACGGCTGCTACGACTGGCATTCCAGCGTGCACGGCTGCTGGATGCTGGTTCGGCTGATGCGCAAATTTCCCGGCCTGCCCGAAGAGGCCGAGATCCGCCGCCTGCTCAACCGCCTGCTCAGCCGAAGGAACCTCCGGGAGGAAGCCGAATATATGGAGCGGGAGAGCAAGAGTTGGGAGCGCATGTACGGCTGGGGCTGGCTGCTCAAGCTGTACGAAGAAACCGACGGTTGGCGCGATCCGGATGCGCGCGACTGGGCCAATGCCCTGGAACCCCTGGTTGCAGTGATCGTCGGCCGGCTGGAGGCCTTCCTGCCCAACCAGGCCATACCGGTCCGCACCGGCGTGCACCCCAATACGGCCTTTGGCATGGCCTTTGCTCTGGATTACGCCTGGCATGCCGGCGATCGCAAACTCGAAAAGCTCCTGGTGGAACGGGCCAAAACCTACTACCATGCCGATACCGGCTGGCCGGCACGCTGGGAGCCCAGCGGGGAAGACTTCCTGTCGCCGGGCCTCATCGAGGCCGACCTCATGCAGCGGATCTACGAGGGCGGCACGTACAAGCGCTGGTTCAAGCGCTTCGTGTCGCGCCGGGACCGCGATGCCTGGTACGAGCCGGTGGACGTCAGCGATCGCGCCGATCCCAAGATCGTGCATCTGGACGGGCTGAACCTGAGCCGGGCCTGGTGTTTTTACGGCATTGCCGGCGCACTCAACAAGGACAAAGATCGCGAGCCGCTGCTGGAAGCGGCCCGAGAGCATCTGGCCGCTTCCCTGCCCTATGTGGCCAGCCCGCATTACGAGGGGAGTCATTGGCTGGGCACCTTTGCGGTGTACGCCCTGACCTCCTACTGGTGATCGGACTCCGGAGCCCGATCCGCCAATTGCTCCACCCGCACCGTCTCGATCTTCGTATCGCTTACCAGCTCCAGGACAAAGCGATAGCCGTTGAGTATCAGCTCGGCTCCCTGCTCGGGGATAGTCTGGGTCGTGGTGACCAGCATGCCGCTGAGGGTGTGGTAGTCGCCCTCCGGAAAATGAAGGCCGTATTTCTCATTGAGGTAGTCCACTTCGAGCCGTCCGGAGAAGACCCATTCCGTGTCGTTGATGTTCAGCTCTACGTGTTCTTCCTGATCGTGTTCGTCCTCGATCTCCCCGAAAATCTCTTCCAGGGCATCCTCCAGGGTGACCAGCCCGGATACGCCCCCAAATTCATCTACGACGATGGCGATGTTCAGGCTTTGCTGAATGAAGGTGTTCAGCAGGTCGGTCACCCGCATGACCTCCGGAACGAAGAGGATGTTCATGATCAGCGGCCGAATGGCCCGCGGTTGTTTGAGCAGCTGCTGATGGTGCACATAGCCCAGCACCTTGTCCACATCGCCGCCGTCAGTAACGAGGACGCGCGACAGGTTGGATTCCCGGAACAGGTACTCGAGTTCCTCCACACTTGCGGCTACATCGATGTGCTCGATCTCCGGCCGGGGCACCATGCACTCCCGCACGCGCACTTCTTTGAGGTTGAGCGCCTTGCCAAACAATTCCTTGTCGATTTCCTCTTCGGCTTCGCCGGGGCGGGCTTCTTCGACGAACTTCTCCAGGTCCAGGCGGGTGAGTGTAACCTCCCCGCTTTCCAGGGGGCTTCGGGTGAGGAGGCGGATGAGGCCGTTGGCCGACTGGATCATAAGCCAGGACGGCGGGGCGAGCAGGCTCTGCAAAAAGCGGATGGGATAGGCCAGTACGTACAGGGCCTGGTCGCTGAAGAGCCGAAAGATCGTCTTGGGCAGGAATTCTCCAAACACCAGAACGACGAGGGTAATAATGGTGGTATTCAGGAAGAGCAGCACGGCCTCATTGGAGAAAGCGGGCTCCAGGGCCGGGGACAGCCAGCGCTCCATCAAGGTGGTAAATGCCACCAGGGCAATGTTGTTGCCCACCAGCATGGTGCCCAGAAAAGCGGCCGGATTGTCGTAGAAAAAGGCGAGAATGCTGCCCCTTCGCCCGCCTCTTTTCTTGCGCAACTCCACCCGCAGCTTATTGCCGGAAACAAAGGCGATCTCCGAACCCGAAAACAAGGCCGACAGCAATAGAGCGGTTATGATGAGCGCAACGAGCATTAATCCAGTGATGGTGGCGCGCCGCCGGCTTCGGGCTGGCGTTTGTCCACTAATATATGACCCTCCGGCGCGAGGATGCGCCACTGGGTGAAATCTTCGGTGGCTTCGAAGCCCCGGCCGTAAAGGATCTCTCCGGGGCGTTGGATCACGACGAAGTGATCGGTGTAGATCCGGTCTTCCCGGTCACTCCAGATGAGTTCTTCGGTCTCCAGGCGATTGCCGTCCTCGCTGAGCAGTACAACGCTGTCCCGGGCAATGACCAGGTCGCGTTTGGCATAGCGCAGGCCGTATTTTGCCGTCAGCGTGGATGTGACCTGCTGCTGCCGGTCAAAAAACTCCACCTTGACGAAGTCCGGGAACTCCTGCCTTGGATCCTTGGCGTCCAGGTAGAACAGAAGCTTGGGTCCGGTGATGCGCACCATCACCCGGGCGGAATCGCTGTACAGGATCTCCACATCATAGGCGGTTTCCACCTCGGCATCGTACTGAGCCACCAGTTCTTCCACTTCCTCTATATCATTGACGCAAGCGCCCGTCAGCAGGCAGCAGGCGAGTACCCATGCGCCGGGCAAACACACCTTCATCGAATGGTTCCTTTTCTGCAAAATTAGCGCAAGAGCGTCACTTCTCCTTCAAAAACAACAACGCTCTGGTCTACAAAACGCACTTCGGCCACATAGACGTACACGCCATTGTTCAGGGCTTTGCCTCTATGGGTGCCGTCCCAGCCGTCGGGTTCGGAGCCGGGGAGCAGGTCGCGGCCCTCGAACACCAGTTCTCCCCACCGGCTGTACACCCGCAGGGACTCGATGTTTTGGGCGGCTATCCCGCCGTACACCGTGAAGAAGTCGTTGCGCCCGTCGTCATTGGGCGAAAAGGCATTGGGAATATAGACCGGCCGGTTGATCAGCACGAATACGGTGAGGGAATCCGCATCTGTACAGCCCAGGCTGTCCCGTACGGTGACCGTATAGCTCGTCGTGCGGGTGGGATCGGCCACGGGGTCGGGGCAGTTCGCACAGCTCAGGGAATCGAAGGGCGCCCACGAAAAGGAAACCGAATCTGCGGAGGCCGTAGCCTGGAGCGGGGTGGAAAAACCCAGTTCGATCTGTTCGTCCTCGCCGGCATCGGCCAGCAGGGGCGGCGGTTGATCGATAAAAAAGGAGGTGTCGTTGAGGCAGCCGTTGGCATCCTGAACATAGAGGGTGTAATCCCCGGATGTCAGGCCGGTCAGCAGCGGGTCGGGTTGAAACCTCAGGCTGTCGATGCTGTAGGTGTAGGGGGGCACGCCCCCCGTGCCACCTACTTCGACCTCTCCGCTGCCCTCGCCGAAGCAACGGGCATCGCGCACGCTCACCAGATCTGTAAAGAGCGGCGGCGGCTGACCGATGCGGGCCGTATCGCGGAACGCGCAGCCGTTGGCATCCCGTATGAGAAGAGGATATGCCCCGGCAGGGAGGTTTTGGAGCTGCGGGGTGGACCCGCCCGCATCCCAGCTGAATGTATATCCGCCTACGCCGCCTATGACGCCGGCCGTGGCGCTGCCGTCGGAATCGCCGAAACAGCTCACATCCACCTCCGTCATGGCATTGGCCAGTGGCGGTGGATCCTGCAGCTCGACGGTGAAATTGCCGATGCAGTCCCCGGCATCTTCCCCCCGAAACTTGTACACGCCGCTGGACAGGTTTTGCAAACCACTACACGTTGTACAGCCCTTGCCTCACATGACGGTGAACTGGTATTGGGGGGTGGCGGTCTCCATGCACCACACCATCAAGCCGGCGGCAAAGGCGACGCACGAAGGCGGCGTAATGGCCGTCACCAGTGGGTTGAGGGCGAGGGTGAGCTCGCGCAGGGGGATGGCGAGGTTGAAGGTGCAGCCCGCCTGATCGCGGACGACTACGGGATAGACGCCCTGGGCGAGTCCGGTAAGCGTGCTGTCGGGGCCAAAGCCGCTGTTTTGCCAGTTGAATTCATAGCCCGGGCTGCCGCCGCTCACCCCGAGCGTTATGGTGCCGTTGGTGCCCCCGCCGCAGTCCGGACGCGTGATGAGGGTATCCACCTCGTACGGATCGGGAGCTGTGACCTCAAAGTTGAGCGTGGTATCGCAGCCGGCCTGATCGGCAATGAGCACGTCGTATTGATCGGCCGGCAGGCCGGTGAGGTCTTCATTGGTCTGCCCCGAGCTCCAGTTGAAGGTGTAGGGGCCGTAGGGGTTGCTAACACTCAAGTCGATCGCGCCGGTGATTTCGTTGGGGCAGGCGTTGTCCGTCACATTGGCGGACAGATCAAAGTGGTCGGCGCAGCATGCTATCTCTACGGTCTTTATCTCGGTGACCCGGCAGCCCTCCTGGGTTTCAATAGTAAGTACGACGGACTTGGTGCCGGCCGTATTGTAGGCGATGGTGTGCGGCCCGCGGCTGTCGGCCACGGGCTGATCGGCGCCGGGGCCGAAGGACCACTCCCAGCCGGAGATATCGCCGAGCGGATAGGTGGACAGATCGGAGAAGGTAATGGGGTCGCCCACGCAGACCGTGAGGTCGGGATCGTCGGCGGTGAAATCGGCGATGGGTCCGGCAAAGGTTCCGGTGCCGCCGAACTCCAGGGTAAAGCCGTTGCCGGTGGAGGTGAAATTGTTGACCAAAAGGGCGTAGCTGCGCCCGGCCACCATATTGATGGGAGCCAGAAAGTTGTTCTGGGCGGGGTCCGAGCAACCGGAGGGTTCGGACAGGTCCGTTTCGCCCTCGGCCAGCCCCGTGGGGCCCATACAGGGGCTGGGAAAATCAAAGTCACCCGAGGCCATGCAGCGCAGTTCCTGTTTATTGCCGCAGTTGAGGATGCCGTCGGGCAGCTCGTAAAGCACGAAGTCCAGGTCGTCCGACGGATTGGTAGGAGAAAGGGTGAAGGTGAGCGTGCCGCTGGTGGCCGCCGTCCAGGTGAACCAGGTGGAGTTGGATTCCGAATTGCCCATGGATATTGCTCCCAGGCAGGAGCAGTTTCCGGCCTCGTCGGGTTCGTTGCCCCGCCCCCCCACGTCGTCTACGGTAACGGTTTCCTTCTTGCACACACCGGAGGCGATCACCCCGTCCGACCCGGGCTGCCCCGGCGGGTTCAAATTGTTGCTGCCACACTCGAAGGGCCCGTGGGACCCGTTATTCCCATCCAACTGGCGTGAGCGCGGCCACCACCCC
>JAJDFU010000247.1 GCA_020528935.1 Saprospiraceae bacterium
CCCAGTTGAGGTGGAAGTACTCGAAGGTGATCCAGAAGGCGATGAAGGCGGCATAGCCCAGAGCGGGCATGGCCTTGCGCGCCAGGTGGAACAGCCAGAAGGGGATCACCATCAGGGCCGCATTGAGCAGGATGGCTACGATGCCGGCAGCCAGAGCGGTATTGGCCACCCAATAGGTAGTAAGAATGTTCCACAGCACAAAGGTGAAGTAGGCGTATTTGGCCACCTCCCAGCCGGAGCGGTGCTTCACTTCTCGGGCGATCTCCCGCTCCACCAGCAGCAGGGGCACCCAGCCTACGAACAACAGAACGGGCAGGGGCAGAAGGTCGGGAAAGCCTACGGACAGCAGTACTGCGCTCAAAGCGGACAGCCCCAGCCAGCGATAGGGGCGGCCCTTGCGGAAGAACCCCGGCCGCACCAGCCCGGTCCAGAACAGCCAGAAACTGAGGAAGAGCACCAGCGGGCGATAGCCCCACAACAATTCCTCCTGCGTGCGCAGCCACATGCTGTAGGCAGCCCCTGCAGTAATGAAGGCCAGGATAACCAGCAAGGCGATACGGATGGGTCGGTTCACGTACTCAGGTCGCGTTTGGAGAACGGCACAAAAGTACGGCATTTTCCAGGCCGTTTGGCCTTCCTTGGTCAAAGATCCCCGCCCGCTCAAAAATGTGTCGAAGGCGAAGCGGCCTCCGGCTTGCGGGGAAACGGGCAAGGATTCGGTGCTAGTACCGCAGCTTAAGGGCCATGCCCTGATGCTCCGTCAGGCTGCCGTCGTCCAGAAAAACGACCTGGCCGCCGTAGCGCAGCATGTGCTCGGCGATCTCGTCCACGATGTCGTCCACGATGCCGGTATGGGTGGCTTCCTCTTCCTCCACCAGCACCAGTTCGTCCCCGCGCACCTTGGCGGGCTGGAAAAAATTCTTTTCTACGTACAGCACGTCGCCCCGGCCCTCGCGCACGCGCCGCCAAATCTGGTTGAGGTCGCTGGTGAAGCGGTTGGCCGACACGGCTTGTGCCAGGTCTTCGCGGGCTTCCTCCAACAGCTTTTTGTGGTTCTCCCGCATCACTTTCCAGGCGTCTTGTAGAATTTCATAGGCCTCGGACTCGTCGCGGTTCTGGTTGATCCAGCCGGCGATGATGCCGGGCTTATCGGCCACCTCGCGGTAGAAGTGGTAGTTGCGCTCCACACCGGCAATGATCACCGGTTCGGGATTGCGATGGTGGAGGGTGAGCAGGGCTTTGTCCACCCGGTTGAAAAATTCCCGGATGCGGTTGTCGGTGCCGCGGGCCATGCTCAGCTCCATCTTGTCCAGGGGGGCGAGATCGGCTTTGTTCTTCATGGGAAAGCCTTCCTCGCGAACCTCCTCCAGAAAGGTGTCGTTAAAAGCCTGATAAAGGCGAGCCTTGCGCTGGCTCAGGGTGAGCACATAGTATTGTCCTTCCTTGAGCAAGGCGCGAAGCAGATCGCGGGTGGCAAAGGTATGGTCCACGATCACCCGATCTTCTACCTGCAGCGGCAGGTGAACAAAGGTGCCCTTGTCCTTGGTGGCGAAAAGGGCCAGGCTGTCCAGGTTTTTGCGGTGATCTACCGACTCAGCTGTCTCCTTTACCCGCCGGATCACCTCCTGGGCCATCCGTTTGGGCATTTCGGCCAGCAGGCGTTCTTCCACCTCCTTTACTTTGTTTTTAAGGACAATGGCGTCTTTTTCGTTTTCGGGATACGTGCGATGGGTATTGAACAGAATGCTAACGGCCGGATAGTCGCGTACGGCTTTTAGGTCATGAAGGATTTCCTGTAACATAAGTGTAAGGGTTTAACCGGACCCCTCAGGTCCCGGGCAGAAAAGATAATGCATTTGAACAGGTGGGAAAGTGATTTTTGTCGCCTTTGGCAGGGGGGGTGGGGGTATTGCCTGGGCTGTGCGCTCCCCCCCCCTGGGAGAACGGGGGGGGGGTGACAGGGCGCAGCAGCGGGAAGCAGGTGGACACGAACGACGGGGGGGAGACGGCCAGGCCCATACCCGCCATGAAGTAATTGGTGCGCACCACGCCGCCGGCCAGTAAGAGCACAAACCCCAGCAGAAAGAGCAGCATTTCCACCTGCCGCCGCCGGAGGAGAAAGCGCAATACGGGACGAAGCTGCTCGGCCTCCTGCCGGCAGGCCAGCAGGGGGTCCAGGGAAAGGATGTCGGCCTCGGCCCGCTTGCGGCTGCGCACCCGCCGCCACTCCTGCAGGCCGAACAGCAGCGCCGGCAGCCCCGTGCCCAGCAGGCCCAGGGCCACGCCTTGCGTAACCGAGCGTTCGCCCCACCACGCACTGGCGGCCGCACCGGCCAGGGTGAGCAAGCCAATCCCCATCAGCAGTCCGGCCGACAGGCGCTCCGCCCGGTAGAGAGCCGATAATTTGTCGCGGTAGTAGCTTGGATCGTGCATAAAACGTATACCAATGATCCGAAAAATGCACTATATTTTAAGGTAAGCCCGGCTTGATTTTTTTGCTCAACGCTTGTCGGGACCCGGATCCACAGGCGAAATCCCATCAAGCTTAAACCCAATCGGCATGGCCAAACGGAAATGCCAGGAATGCGGGGAGGAGGTCATGGGGCGCTACGACAAGCGCTTCTGCTCCGATCAATGCCGCTCGGCCCACCACAACCGGCGCAATCAGGATGTCAACAACTTCATACGCAACATCAACAACATCCTGCGCAAGAACCGCCGCATCCTGGCCGGGCTCAATCCCGACGGCAAAGCCCGCGTGCACCGCGACAAGCTGCTGGATCACGGCTTCAAGTTCGGCTACTTCACCAACGAGTACATCACCAAAGCCGGCCGGGTGTACCGCTTCTGCTACGATCAGGGCTATCTGGAGACGGATAATGGCTGGTATACCCTGGTGGTGCGGCAGGCCTATGTGGAATAGTGGGTTCAGTCCGCAGCCCGCGAAGCGGTACTGACCGAGGTGTCTGTTAGGCGTGGGCAGCTCATGTACGTCTCTGATATGGGTTGACCGGTCAACACGGATCAGGGATCTACACTCCCCTTGAAAAATATACCCAGAAACCGCGCTGCCAACCCGCATCGTGTGATCAGAATCTTTTTGCGGCCCGGTATGTCCACAATATCCAGGGTGCAGAGTCTCAGGACTTCGGCAGGGCCTGCTGCCCGGTATTCGGCCGGCAGCAGGCATGGGGTCATGACGGACTGCAGGTCCGAGCCGGGGTTTCCTGCCGCCGGGCCAAACCAATTTGGGAATGAGGTGTTCCCTAAGTATAATTCATGTATATACATCTATTTTCAACCAAAACCACAAACATCATGACCTACAAGGAACGCGCACAGGACATTTACAACATGCTCGGCCAGGGCCAGCTGCTGGACGCTTTTGACAAGTACTACCACGAAGATGTGGTGATGACCGAGCCCATGGGCACCCGCAAGGGCAAAGTGGCTTGCCGGGAGTACGAAGAACAATTTCTGAACAACATCCAGGAATTTCACAACCTGGAGGTGAAGAACATCGGCTCGGATGAAGACAACGCCACTTCCTTTGTGGAATCCGTAATGGAGGTGACCTTCAAGGACGGCAATCACGCCAAAATGGAGCAGGTGGCCGTACAGCAGTGGAAAGGCGATCAGATCATCCACGAGCGCTTTTACTACGAAGGACAGTAAGGCCAGTAGCCTGAACCAAGGCGAAAGCTGCCTGCAGAGCACCTGCAGGGCAGCTTTCGTTTTTTTAGTCGCACCGGTTTATCCTGTGCTGTCCTGGCTCGAGAATTCTTGCCCAAGCCGGACATTCCTGCGCTGGGCAAAACCCGATACGCAGGATCAGTTTCCGTGCGTGCCCATTCTCGGACGGGGCCTACTCGGTGCTGTCTTCCGGCGCGTAGAAAAACTGCTCCTGCACGATCTTCCCATCCCTGACCCGGTACACGCCCAACTCACTCATCTGCATGCGCTGGTTGTTCATCGGCTTGGAGGTGAGGTCGTAATCGAACTGCACGGCGAAATACCCCTCGGTAACCATGGGGTCGGAAACCTCGGCACGGTGTACCTCGTGGTTCGCTTCCCACCATTGGTTGCGGCCCAGGGCCGTATCCCGGCCTTTGAACTCCTGCTGGCCCTGCGGATCGGGCATGGCCTCAATGGTGGTGCAGTCGGTGTGGTACAATTGGCGGATAGCGTCCTGGTTTTTGCCTTCGCGGCACAGCCGGACGAGCTGTTCGGCGACTTCCTGGGTAGTCATGATCAATTGGGTTTGAAGTGATTTAATGACACCCAAATTACACCATTCCGGCATATAAAACAAATTGTTTTAAAAATAACAGCTGATTTTTGACTTCCTTAACGTTTGATGCTTGGCCGGAGCTGTGGGCTTCTGTACTTTTGAAAAGATGAGATCGATCGCAATCCTAGCATCTGCGCTCCTGTTCCTGCTGCTCAGCATGGGCCTGCCGCTCAACCTGCACTACTGCGGGGGGGAGGTGGCCTCCATTACGGTGGCTCCGGTAAAGGGGCATTGCTGCTGCCGCACCATGGCCATGCCGCACGGTTGCTGTTCGGATGAAACGGTGGTCGTTCAGTTCGATACCGATCCGGTGGTGCTGCAATCTGCGGAGCTGCCGGTCTGGGATCTGGTTCGGGCCATGCCGGCTCTTCCGGTCATCGCCCGGCGCACTGTTGCGATCCAACGATCCATTCCTTCCCTGCTTGCCCATCCGCCGCCGCGCCTATCCCGGCCGGCCTGGCTGTTGTACCGGGCACTTCTCTTTTACGGCTGATTTTTTTGGTGTCTGCTTTTTCCGGCCTTCCCGGGCCGGGTGTATTTCTATTGTTCACCAAAAAGATCGAATACCATGACCTTTTTTCAAAAGATAATTGTACTGCTCGGCCTCGGCCTGTTGCTGGCCGGGGCAGCCCATGCCCAGAAAGACGTCCGTCTTGAATTTGAAGTGGACGGAGTGTGTGGGATGTGTAAAGAGCGCATCGAGAACGCCGCCCTGATCAAGGGGGTGAAATTTGCCGAATGGGATAAGGAAACCCAAATCCTACAGGTAGTATACCGGCCGAAGAAAGTGACCGAGCTGGACATTCACCGGGCCGTGGCCGAAATGGGCCACGATACCCCAAAGGTGAAGGCTACCAAAGAAGCCTACCAAAAGCTCCCCGCCTGCTGCGCCTACCGGGACGGGGTGGATCCGCACTAGAAGCATGCGATTTCTGATCATGGGGCTGCTGCTGGCCGTATCCCTGCAGGGATATGGCCAGGGCAGCCTGAGCGGTACGGTGGTCAGCCCGGCCGATGACGGCAGCTATACACCGCTGGTAGGCGCCAATGTGTACAGTCTTCCGGGCCAACAAGGTACCGTGACCGATGCCGAGGGCAAATTCGAGCTTCGACCGGAGCCCGCTGATACGGCCTTTGCCGTCAGCTATGTGGGCTACCGGGCCGACACCTTTCCCATCCGTCCGGAGCGGGACAGCCTCCGGATCGAGCTGCAACCCACCGTCGACCTGCAGGAAGTGGACGTGGTGTACCGGGAAAAGTCCACCGAGGTTTCCCTGCTCGATCCGCAGAAAGTGGAGAAGATCGGCCAGAAGGAGCTGCTCAAGGCGGCCTGCTGCAGCCTGGGCGAAAGTTTTGAGACCACGCCGGGCGTGGACGTATCCTTCACGGATGCCGTGACGGGCACCCGACAGATCCAGCTCCTGGGCCTGGCCGGCCCCTATACGCAGATCACCCGCGAGAGCATGCCCGATGTGCGCGGCCTGGCCACGCAGTACGGCCTGTCCTTTACGCCGGGTACCTGGATCGAGAGCATGCAGCTGAGCAAGGGCACCGGTTCGGTGGCCAACGGCTACGAGAGCATAGCCGGCCAGATCAACGTAGAACTGCGCAAGCCGCAGGCGGGCGAGCGCCTTTACCTCAACTTCTACGGCAACGAGATGGGGCGCCTGGAGGCCAACCTGCACACCCGCTGGGAGCTGAATGAGAACTGGTCGACCGGCCTGCTGCTGCACGGCGATGCCATGCCCTTCCGCCACGATCGCAATGCCGATGGTTTCCTGGACAATCCGCTGGGCCGCGGCTTTGCCGGGCTCAACCGATGGAGATACGCCGGCGAGAATGGCCTGCGCTTTCAGGCGGGCGTGAAGGGCACCCTCCTCTACCGCCAGGGCGGCCAGCTCGACTTCCGGCCCGATGCCCACGAGGGCGGTACCAACCTGTGGGGCATGGAGCTGGATGTAAATCGCCTGGAAGGCTGGGCCAAGATCGGCAAGGTGTTTGCCGGCCAGCCCTGGAAGAGCGTCGGCCTGCAGGTGTCGGGCAGCACCTACCGGCAGCGCTCCTACTACGGCCTCAACCGCTACGATGCCGGTCAGCAGTCGGCCTACGCCAACCTGATCTACCAGAGCATCATCGGCAATACCAACCACAGCTGGCGGGCCGGGGCCAGCCTGCAGTACGACCGTTATGCGGAGGATTTCAACGATGCGGAATACGACCGCACGGAATGGGTGCCGGGCGCCTTCTTCGAGTATACTTACAGCTACCTGGAAAAGCTGGACGTGGTAGCCGGCCTGCGGGCCGATTACCACAACCTCTTCGGTCCCTTCTTCACCCCGCGCCTGCACCTGCGCTACGCTCCGGCAGAGCAGACGGTGCTGCGCGCTTCGGCCGGCCGGGGCCAGCGCACCGCCAACATCCTGGCCGAAAACCAGGGCCTGATGGCCAGCGCCCGCCGGTTTGTGATCGAGGGCGAAGATGCCGACCTGCCCTATGGGCTGGATGCCGAGGTGGCCTGGAACTTCGGCTTCAACTTCACGCAGAAGTTCCGCTGGAACTACCGCGACGGGGCCGTGAGCCTGGATCTGTACCACACCCGCTTTCAGAACCAGATCGTGGTGGATGTGGACCGAAGCCCACAGGCCGTGCATTTCTACAACCTGGACGGGCGATCTTTTTCCAACAGCCTCCAACTGCAGCTCGACTACGAGCTGCTCAAGCGCCTGGATGTGCGCCTGGCCTATCGCTGGCTGGACGTGCGCACCACCTTCAGCGGGCAGTTGCGCCCCAAGCCGCTGGTGGCTCCCCACCGGGCTTTTGCCAACCTGGCCTACGAGACGCGCAACCACTGGGCTTTCGACCTCACGGTCAACTGGCAGGGCCGCCGCCGCATACCGGATACCGGTGCGAATCCCGAAGCCTTCCGGCGGCCGGGCCGCTCGCCGGATTTCGTATTGGTCAACGCCCAGGTGAGCAAGAGCTGGCGCGAGCGCTGGGATGTGTATGTGGGCGCGGAGAACCTCTTCAACTTCCGGCAGACGGACCCCATCCTCGCAGCCGACCAGCCCTTCGGGCCGTATTTCGACAGTTCGCTGGTGTGGGGGCCCATTTTCGGGCGTACAGTCTACGCAGGCATGCGATTGAAACTTCGGTAAGCGGCCGGATTATTGCAGGTGGGTAGGAGACAAGCGCCAGGACTATACCCGGACTGCTGGCCTGCTTTGCGATCTGAGCCAATCGCCGGCTACTCACTTCACCACATAGCGCGGGATGGCGGTGGGCAGCCGGCTGAGCATTTCGTTGTTGAGCAGGTTGGCCACGTCGGTGAAGGCAGCTACTTTGATGACGTTGTTCTTTTGCTTGCCCAGCAGCACCACCTCGTCGCCGATGCCTACGTCCTTGATGTGAGTGACGTCCACCATAAAGAGGTTCATGTTGATGAGGCCCACGATGGGCGCCCGTTTGCCGCGGATGAGCACCTGGCCGCGGTTGGAGAGGTCGCGCGGATAGCCGTTGCTGTAGCCCAGGGGCAGCACGGCGATCTTCATGTCGCGCAGGGCCTGAAAGGCGGTGCCGTAGCCGATGAAGTCGCCCTTGGGTACGATCTTGATGTCCATGATATCGGTCTTCCAGGTGATGATGCGGCCCATGGGGGCATCTTTTTCCTTGCCCACCTCCTGCAGGTGCAGGAAGTAGATGTCGCGGCTGGGCCAGAAGCCGTAGGTAGCCACGCCCACCCGCACCAGATCGTAGTGCGTCTCGGGATAGGCAAGCACGGCTGCCGAGCAGGCGATATGGCGATAGGAGGGATGGTATTCCTGCCGTTCGCATTCGGCCAGGTAGGTCTTGTAGCGGGCGATCTGCTGCTCCATCTTGAACTTGTTGCTCAGCGATTCGGCGCCGCCCAAGTGGGTGCACAGGCCCTGAAAGACGATCTCCTCCCGGTTTTCCCGCAGGAAGCTCAGCGCATAGGGGAAGTGCATCTCCGTCATGCCCGTGCGGTTGGTGCCCGTCTCCACTTCCAGATGCACGAGAGCCGGCTTGCCCATGCTGCGGGCAATGTCGCGCACGGTCACCAGGCGCTCGATATCGAAGACGTAGAATTCGATCCCGTTCTCGATGGCCCAGGGGATATCCTCGTCGTAGAGAATGCCCATGATCATGATGGTAGAATGGGGCGAGCAGACGTCCAGCACCTCCTCGGCCTCGAAAGCGGAAGCCACGGAGAAGTGATTGACCCCGCACTTTTCCAGCATGGTCACCATGGGGTCGATGCCGTGGCCGTAGGCATTGGCTTTCACCACGCAGGAGAGGCGGGGATGGGTGCCCAGCTTCTTTTTGAGAAAAGTTATGTTCTTGCGCAGCACCTTTTGGCTCAGCTCGATGCGCGAGGAGTGGCGCACCTGCCGCACTTTTTCTTTGGTGGGAAGCCCGTTTGCCAAGGCGCTTTTGGACAGCGCGGTTTTTTCCGTCATGAGATTACGCAGTTTCGGAGGTAGAGATCCAGTTATAGGCTTTGCCCCAGCTGTTCTGAGCCAGTTGGCGCACTTTTCGAACTTGTTTTTCGCTTACTTTCCCGGCTTTGTCTTCCAGGCGAATGGTATTGTAATGGAAGGCGTAGACCCGGGCCGCAAATTGATAAAAGGGCAGGGAGGACTCGCCGGGTTCTTCGCCGTGATCGTACACGGTGGGCATGATCCCCTGTCCCCAATTCTGCTTGCCTTCGCTGTTGGGATTGTAGAAATAGGCCCGCCAGATGCCCCGGTCGTCCCGGTCCACGCGCAAGAGGGAGACGGCGTGAAAGCCCAGCATATTGGCGTGGCTGTCGGTGATGAAGATGCCCAGGGGTACGGGGTAGATGATGTGGTGGCCGCCGTTGTATTCCGGATGGAAGGAAGCGAAAAAGATCCGAACAAAGGAATCGTAGCGGTCGATGGCCCCGATCACGGGATTGTACACCGAGCGAAAGCCGGTCTGTATCCAATGGCCGTAAAAGGCCGGATTGACGATCACGTGCGGATCTTTGCCCGGGTATTTGACCTGAGACAGGGTCATCATTTTGTTGTACACCTTGTCCAGGTGTGGCACCAGCACGACGGATACGGGATCGAGCTGGTAGTCGAAGGTGCGGATAAGCCCCTGTGTCTCGGTAGCCGACTTGATATGCTGCCCTTCGAACCGGAAGGCGACGTTGTTGGCCGTGGCGGCGTCGATCAGCAGGTTGATCAGCTTGCCCGGCGCGTGGCGGCTCCACATGCTGATGCCGCGAGCGCTCTGACAGGTGGGATTGTTGCCCTGGCGCACGCCCAAGGGATGGCCCAGCACGCCCAACAGCCCGCCGACCAGCAATTGCATGGCGGTAGCCTGGTGGTCGGTGGGATTGCTCTTTTCCAGGGTCTCCGCTACCTGGGGATGGATCTTGATCCGGAGCAGGCGATTCAGTGCATTCCAGGTGATCTGGCGCGAGAACAGGCTGCGCTGCATGACCTGGTTCAACCCGTAGATGGCATAGCGCGTGGCGGGAACCAAAAACTCTTCGATGAGCAGGCGCACAAAAGCCTCGTGCCGCTCGTACTCCGCGCGACCGTGGGCGTCCAGGCTCAGGACCTGAGGTACCAGCTGGGGATGCTCCCGGGCCACATGCCGGAGGAGCGGCAGGTGAAAGGGCGACACCAGGCCGTCTTCAGCCATCTGTTCGCCCATGTTTTGGCATTCTTTCTCCAGGGAGCGTTGGCGCAGGCGGGGCAGCGCGTTGGCGTAGGCTTCAAGGCTTTCGCTCTCGGCGGCCAGGCGGGTGGGGCGCAGGAAGCTGTTGACCCGTTCGCGCAGCAGGGTGTCGCCCTGACGCGTGGCGCTGAGCTCCAGGTGCTGATCCGCAACGCGCAGCATCTTTTCCAGTCGCCGCGGAAAGATGGCCCGGTGGTGCACCATGACCTCCACTTCCTCCTCGAATTCACTCCGCAGGCTTTGCAGCGGAATATCCCGCAGCAGCTTTTCGAACAGCAGTTTGATCTTTTTGAGTTCGCCCTTGCTGTACACACTCCAGAACGAGTGATCGAACTCTCCAAAGGCCAGATCCACGCATTTTACGAGCACGTTCTCGAGAAAACCCCGGGCCTTGGCTGCCGCGAAGCTCTTGTGTTTCAGCTCGCCACGGGTCAGGGCCAGCATGCGCAACTCACTGAGGATCTCCAGGGTGCTGTTGGGATGCCCGGCCAGCAAGGTGCCTTTTACCAGCCCCGGTACCAGCTGAGCGGGATGCTCCCAGGCCGTTTGCTGGAAAATGCCCGCCTCCAGCAGATCGGGCAAGACCTCATATACGAGCTCCAGGCCCTCGGGCAGGCGCAGTAGAGCGTCGATCTGCCCGAGCAGCCGCTCCAGCTTCTGGTCGCGATACAGGGGCAGCACGTCCTGGAATTCCTGAATGCTCTGTTGAAGGTGTGCCTTGCGATCGGAAAGGGCGACGGGCATAACTGCGTTTTGTGATGAGAAAAAGAGAAGGGGGGGCAAAGTTTGATGCGATCCACCCTTTTTGCCAACAATTTTTTTCAGACGTAAAAGGGCACGTCCTCGTAGTGCTTGAGGAGCTCGGCCATGCGCTTCGGATCGTCTCCGGCAAAGTTAACCGTACCGAAGTGGTTGCCAAAGCCCGCCCGGCCGCCGATCTTCATGGGGCCCAGCGGTTGCTGAAGGTTGTGGTCCAGAAAATAGGGTTCCTCCAGCAATTCCTCGGGGATCTCCAGCTTGGTGATCTGCCCGTCCCTGGGAAAGACCATCACGTTGCCGTAGTAGGTTTCCGGATGATAGTCCTGCGGGGGAAAGAGCGCCTGGATCTCCTCCTCGCTCATGTTGGGATCGTGGATGAGCACAAAGGCCTGCAGGGCGTCGAAGCCCCAGGCTTTGGAGGCCAGTTCCAGGATGTGGCCGCCGGGAATGCGGCAGGCTACCTCGCCGAAGTTGAGCACGTCGTTCTCGTTGAGGAACCACTCCGGGTGGATCATGCCGTATTCGATGCCGAAGATGTCCACCAGCTTTTGCACTTCCCGGTGGATGAGGTCGCGCTTGCCCTCCAACTCCGGCCCGGCGGGGATGAAGTTGGAATAGCCCAGCTTGACGTACTCGGTGATGTTCAGGAAGCGCACCTTGCCGCCGTGAATGAAGGCCTCGCAGGAGAACTCCCGGCCGGTGAGGTGGCTTTCCACCAGGCAGGGGAAGTCGGCGGGCTGGATCTTTTGGTCGATCTGTTCGCGCGACTTGATGAAGCGGTGGCCCACCGTGCCGGCCGAGGCAAAGGGCTTGACGTGGATCCAGGCGTCTTCCTCGCCGGGCAACTGCAGGTTGGCCTCGTTGAGGCGGTCCAGGAATTCGTGTACCTGCTGGTGGTTGTGCACCTCTTCGAACAGGCCCACCTTCAGGCCGCCCAGCAGGGCCTTGCGTTTCATCATGGCCTTGTTGCGAAAGAGGAAAGCGCGATTGAGCACGCGGGGATCGTTGCGGTAGAAGGAGTTGAGGGCACCGGCCCACTCGACCGTTTCCTCGTACAGGGGCACGGCTACGTCCACCCCATGGGGCTTGAGCAGCTCGGCCAGCCCCAGAGAGTTGGAGTGGCTGCCCCACTCGTCCAGTTGAAAGGGCACAAAGGGGATGTGGTGCTCCTTGGCATAGGATTCAAAGTCGGGAAAGGAAACGACGACAAAAGGCTTTTCGGATTTCTGCATGCTTTCGATCACAGGCAGGCTCCATCCGATAAGGGCAAAACAGTTGGCCATGGAAAAAAGGTATTTTGATCAATAGATTCGTTGCGATAGCGTATTCCCCAACACAGTCACCCCATAGGGAAAATAACATTTTTGTCGGGGATTCATAGCCTTAGGTCAACAAGGATAAAAGCAGGATGTCCTCTTCTTTGTTCTGTAGGAGTTGCTGCTTTGGCCAAATAATCACGCAATAAGCGTTTCCTTATCCGATCGTTAGCGCTGGATAACTTTTTTTGCGTATATTCAAGTTATTATTATTTAATCTTTAGATGCGGCACAGAAAATCGTACGCCGCATAGTGAAAGTATGGATTGATTCTCGTTGGTACGGCTTAACCGCCTTTTGCTGAACCTTGGTATCCCTTTCCTTCAAGAACGGCTTTGTAGTGCGTTCCTGACAGGCTAGGTATTATACAGGATCAAGGTCAATGCCAATCGTTTTTTCTGGAAATGGCAACCTGCGATAGCTGGATACACCGGAATCATCCGCCCTCTGACCGATCATTTTCTTCCCGTGAATTAAGCCGGCAAGCCATAGTAATGAGAACATCTATGCGCAAGCCAATGGGGCCGTTTTTCGCGCGCCCACAAAAAAAGTATGGTATAAAGAACGCTGAAAAAACTATGCCCCCCTGCAATGTTTTGATCTTCGGTGGAAGTACAAATAATGTACTTGCCCTGGGCCGAACCTTTCCTCGCCATTGTACGGTGCGTTACATGGCCTGGGAAGAATACCAGGAAGATAAGCTCGACCGTGAAACAGGCTTGGTTGTCGTCTTTTGGTCGTCGGATACCTCCAGGCAGATCCAGGCTATCAAACGCCTTGCAGATACCATCTCTATCCCGCTGGTGGTCCTGGCGGAGGACATGCCATTCCTGAAAGTCGTCCGGCTTGTTCATTCGGGTGTTACGGGCATTTTCCCTTTTCCGCTGGGTACGATGGAGCATGACTGGCTAAGCATGATCGACCGGCTGTTGTCCCGGCCTGATCAAAAGGTGACGAACAGCTTCCTTTTGACTGCGCAAGGGGAATGGAAAAAAGGCCTGATCGATATGGGCAGAAAAGCCATTCGAAAGCTGGCTTTATCGGGACCTACAGGCGAAACCGGTAGTCACAGAGCGAAAAAGGTGGAGGTAGCCTGTGAAATGGAAGCGGAGGCTAACCCCATGCCGGCCGACCTGAACGTCCAACTATTTGGCCGCTTGAGTATTACCTATGCCGGGAAAAAACTACCCGTCTTCCCAGGCCGAAAAAAAGAAATGATCCTTGCCTATCTTCTCTATCATCACGACCAGGTTTTCCACCGGGAGCAACTGATGGAAAAATTCTGGCCGGACTGCGAATCCTCCTCCGCCCGAAACAGCCTCAACGTGACTATTCATGCGATTCGCAACTACCTCGCTTCCTTTTGTTCGGCAAAAACCGAATTCCTGATCTTTCAGCGCGAATCCTACCATTGGAATCCCGATTTACGTCTGCTTACCGATGTGCAGCTTTTTCTTGAAACCTGGCGTAACAGGCATCAGATCGAACGGTCAGAAGGCGTGGAAGTACTGCGGGCTCATTTGAGCAAAGCATACGAATGGTATCGTGG
>JAJDFU010000460.1 GCA_020528935.1 Saprospiraceae bacterium
CGTTGGTGCGGGCGTGGAGGGGCTTACCCGCTATGCGGCGCAGGGTGCCGTGACCGTCATGCGGGCGGATGTGGGTATCCTGGTCGAAGGCGGCGAAGCCAACCAACGCTGCCTGGGGGAATCCATAAGCCTTACCGCAAGCCTGGACCCCGACAACGGCCTGGACTCCCTGCTGTGGAGTGCGTCCGACGGCAGCGTAGCCGATACGGCCGTGGCCGGCATTTCGGCCATGCCCGGGGAAACTACCACCTATTTTGCCACCTATACCGTCAACGGCTGTACCGTGACCGATACCTTGCAGGTGTTCGTCGACTCCCTTCCCTTCGCGGAGATCATGGCCGAACCCATGAAAGACCAATACTGCCAGGGCGAGATCGTGACCCTGCTTACCGATCCGCCCTACGAGCCTTCGGATTTCCCCAACCTGCAGATCCAGTGGGTTCCCGATTTTGCCTTTGAGTCGCCCGACACCAGCTGGAATATGGTGATCGGTACGCCGGTAGATACGACCATCACCTATACCCGCCTGCTGGAAAACCGGGGATGCTCGGGTTCCGACAGCATCACCCTGGAAATCCTGCCGCCCGATATGGCGCAGCTCGTTCCGGCCTTCTCGCAGATCTGTCCCGGCGAATCGGTAGAGCTGGAGGCCATTTACGATGGCGAAGGCATCCTGAGCTGGTCGGATAACAGCGGCTGTGCGGATGGCGAAACGCGCTGCCTGGTCCGGCCGGACTCGAGCATTTCCGTTTCCGTAGAACCCACCGAGGTGGCCTGCCCCTCGCCCGCCTCGGCCTTCATTGAGGTCACGGAATTCGTCTTCGACCTCAACGAAGGGCCGGCCTGCCTGGGTGTGCCGTTCAATCTGAACGCCGTATTCGATACGGCAGCCACCTACACCTGGAGCAGTGTACCTCCCGATCCCAGCCTGGAAGTCGACAACCCCCAGCCCCAGGTGCTGCCCACGCAACCCACCACCTATACCCTGACCGTAGCTAAGGACGGCTGCGATACGACGGTATCCATCGCCATTGATGTGGTCGAACTGGAGGTGGATATCCGGCCGGATACCACCATCTGCCGGGGCGATGCCCTTTCCCTGAACCCCGATTTTGTGCCGAACCCGGCCGCCAGCTACACCTGGGTGAGCAACCCTGCCGATCCCAATTTTGACGCCAACACGCCCAATCCGCAAGTAAGCCCTCTCGTCACCACGACCTATCAGGTAACGGTAAGGCAGGGGGCCTGCGTGGTCACGGACCAGGTCACTATTGCGGTCAATCCCGGCCCCAGCCTGGAACTCGTGGCGGACACCGTACTCTGCCCCGGCGAAAGCATCACGCTCAACGGCTTGTCCGAACCGGGCGTGATGTACGACTGGACCAGCGATCCGCCCGATCCCGAGCTGGATCCCATGGCTGCGGAGCCCGTCGTCTCGCCGCAGGAAACAACGACCTATTCCGTCTTTGCCACCGACGGCACCTGCGATGTAGAAGGCAGCGTGACCGTCACTGTAGTGGACATGCCCATGCTCAGCGTGACCAGCGATACCATCGTGCCCTATCAGAGCCAGGGCACCGAGATCACCCTGCAGGCCTCCTCCGGCCTTCCGCCCGAGGTGCCGGAATCCTATCGATGGGTCATCAATACCGTCCTGGATACCGTGCCTTCCATCGATACCCTCGACGGCAGCAGCATTACCGAAACCTTCCGCCAATCCGCTACAGCCACTCTGCTTTACGACAACGGTTGCTTTTCCGAAATCCGCGAAGTGGAGGTGTACGTCTTCCAGGTGCGCGTGCCCGGCGTGTTCACTCCAGGCGCGCAATCCTCGGGCCCGAACGATCCCAATGCCGAAAACCGCTTTTTCAATTTCGTCATCTCCGATCCCAACATGGAATTCTTTACCGTGGAAGAGTTCAAGGTGTGGAATCGCTGGGGCCAGCTGGTATACGACAACGACACCCCGGATACGGGTTGGGACGGCACCTACAACGGCGAGCCCTGTCCTATGGACGTGTACGTGTATCGCATCCGCATCCGATCGGGCGATCTGGAGTTTGTGGACTCCCGGGACGTCACCCTGGTGCGCTAAAGAAAGCCGGGAAGTTTTCCTGGAATAGCTCCTGTTACGCGCAGGTGCCCTCCTCCCAGGCCGTGACCCCGGCGTCACTTGCCTCCCAGGCATTGCCGCAGTGTTTGCGTGTGCCACGGCAATCCGGAGCGTATTCCACCTTGCAAGCCGGCTGGTCCTTGCGCCTAAACCCGGAGTGCCAAGCCCACAACTCAAAGCTGGTAACCCCGGCCACCCTGGCCGAGCCGTGGTTGGTATAGGTCCGCCTGTCGCAACCGCAGACGGGATCGTATTCCATGGCCAACGGCGCATCGGGCCGGATCTGGCTTTCGTCTATGCAATCGAAGCTGTAGAGCTTCTCCGCCGTCTTGGGCGTACAAGCCGACAGCAACAGCGCCAGCAGACCGCAAAAAAGAAATAGAAGGCCTTTCCTATCGAGAGGAAGGTTGGTGTCCGCTACCACGTTCTGATAAATCCGGGAGATTTTACCCCGGAAAATGCTGTGCATTTTCCGGCTTAGCTCTTTTTGCATGCAGAACGCGCCCTTCCAGCTTTGATTACATTAGAAATTTTATGTTGAGAAATTTTTAACTGAGTAAAATTTCATACTGAAAAAGGTTTTCTCCGATGGGTTCACCCAAGCGAAGCCGGCCGGAAAAAGAAAGGTGCTAAGTACAAACCCGAGGGTTTTGCAGTGTGCGTTTGAATTGGAGTATGGGAGTGGTTGATTGCACACGAGAACACCCCTTCAACGCTTTTGAGATGGTACTTAAAACTTGAAGGTAGCGTTCAGGCTGGGCAGAATGGGCAGTTGGTTGACGCGCCGGTTTGTTATCCGGTCCACGAAGAAGACGTTCTCCCGGTCGTACACATTGGTCACAGCAGCGGTGATTTCCAGGCGGGTGTACTTGCCGAAGGAGAAGGTCTTTTTCAGGGAGGCATCCAGGCGGTGATAGTAAGGCAGGCGGCCTTCGTTGAGGTCCTCGGACAGGAGGGTCTCCAGATTGAAGTTCCCGGTGAGCACATTGGTGAGCAGGAGATCTTCCGTCGTCAGGCTCTGGTAGAAACCCTGGGTTTGAGTGAACGGAAAGCCGGAACCCAGGTTCCAGCGCAGGCCGGCTTCCCAGCTGTTGTTTTTGCCAAAGGCATAGCTGGCCAGAAAATTGACATTGTGCCGCCGGTCGAACACGGTAAAGTACTCCTGCATGCCGTCGTCCCGCTTGACGTAGCCCAGGGAGTAGGTTGCCCAGAGATAAAGGTTTTCCAGCTCATAGCGGGCGGAGAAATCGATCCCGTAGGCGTCTCCCGTTTCGGTAATGAATTCCGGATCCTCGGCACTGAGGCGATTCCGGTTGATGGTGATCAGCTGGGTAAAGCGCTTGTAGTAGGGCTCCACGTTCAGGGTAAGGGCCTGGGTCAGGTCGTACTCGATGCCCGCTATGGCATGCCAGGATTTCTGAAGGTTATCACTGGTCGGCGTGGTGCTGGCCGGCTCAAACAGGGTCTGCTCGGGGCCGGCCAGGAAGCCGTTGAAAAAGTTGACCACATCCAGGTCATTGGTGGTGCTGATCAGGTTTTGGCTGTACAGGCCTGCCCCCGCCTTGAAGCGCAGCGCGTCCGTAGCGTTCCACTTCACGCTCAGGCGGGGTTCGGGGCGGATCTCGCTTTGCGAAGCAAAATACTGCAGGCGAAAGCCGGGCTCCAGGATGAAGTCCCCCACGATCTGCTTGTACTTGATGAATGCGGCCAGCTCGGTGGTAAAGTCTTGCTGGTTGATGGTGATGCCCAGCGCGTTGGGAAAGGTGAAATCGGTGTTGAAGCCCGTGAAGGCAAAGCCGTAGTTGACCTCGTTCGTGCGCCCGTAGTACGAAAAGTTGAGCAGCACCGAATAATCTGTAATGGCGCTGCTGCGGGTTCGGCCATCTCCTTCCGTGAGATCCACCCGGTAATCCGAAAAGGCGACCGTACCGTCGATGATGATGTTGGAGCTGGGCGGCACCAGGGTAAAGTCGGCGCCCAGGCCGAAGGTATTCCATTCCGAGTCGGCCACACCCACGAAGTTGAAGCGATCGTTGAAATTGAACCCGAACAGATTGAGCTGGCTGCCGTTGCCCGCATTAAAGGAAAGCTTGCCGTAGAAGTCCGTATAGCGATACGGCAGCACGTCATCTACCTCCGACAGGGAGGTATCGGCTGCGGCAAAGGAAAAGAAGGTGGTATCCTGCGCATAGGGATAAAACACCTTCGAGCTTTGGTCCAGGTACGAGTGCTTGCCGGTGAGCATAAAGGAAATGCTGCTGCCGGTCTCTTCGTTCAGTTTTTTTATTGGACCTTCAAACAGTGCCTTGGCCTGGAAGGGGCTGGCCGAAACGAGTCCGCTGAAGCGCTTCTTGTTGCCCTGGCGCGTCTTGATATCCACGATGGCGGAAATGCGGCCGCCGTGTTCGGCATTGAAGCCCCCGGTCAGTACGTCCACACTCCGTATGGTCTCGGTTTCGAAGACCGAAAAGAAGCCGATGGAGTGAAAGGGGTTGTAGATGGTCATGCCGTCGATCATAATGCGGTTCTGTACGGGTGAACCGCCCCGGATGTAGAGCTGCCCGCCCTGATCGCCGGATACGATAATGCCCGGAAGCACCGGCAGGTACTGCGCGATATCGGCTTCCCCGCCGGTAGAGGGCAGCGAGCGGATCTGCTTGGGCGTGACCTGGAGGGTCGAAACCGTCGTCTCGGTGCGTGCGCGTTCCCGCCGGCCCGACACTTCCACTTCGGCCAGCTGCAAGACATCCGGCTCCAGAAAAACGCGTTTGAAGGGGATCTCGCCCTCCACCACGGTCACGGAAACTACGGTGGAGTCGTATCCCAGATAGGTCACCACCACTTCGTAGGTGCCCACCGGTATATTGGCCACCGTAAAAAAACCTTCCAGGTCGGTATTGGTGCCGAAGTCGGTATCCCGCACCAGCACGTTGGCAAAGGAGATGGGCTCACCGGTTTCCTTATCCAGTACGGAGCCGCGAAAGGTTCCCTGCTGTGCCAGGGTCGTAGTGCTGAGGCCAAAAATGAAGAAAACCGGGAGGAGTAGATGGGTAAAGCGCATAGGTTGGCTTGCGGTTGTTCGAAGTCGGGAAACGGCGCAAATATAATCCCGATTGCCAAGCTGTTCTCATTTCCCGGAAAAAATGTACGCCCCGCTGCGCAAGACAGGTGACAAATCTGCTCTTCCGGCTACCAGATCAGCTCGCCGGCGCCCTGCCGGATGAGCTCCGGTTCGTCGGCTGTACAAAAAACGAGGGTGGAGGGCGTAAGCCCGCCGGGGCCGCCGTCGATTACCAGGTCCACCCGCTTGCCAAAAACTTCGTGGATGCGTTCCGGATCGGTGTAGTATTCCTGCAGGTCGTCCTCCTCGGTCTTGAGGGAAGCCGTGCGCATGGGCTCGCCCAGGGCCTCCAGGATGCCCTGGGCGATGGGATGATCGGGCACGCGCCCCCCCATAGGGCGCTTTTTATTCTTGAAAAGCTTGGGCCCCTTATTGTTGGTATTCA
>JAJDFU010000104.1 GCA_020528935.1 Saprospiraceae bacterium
TGAGATCCTCAAGAAACCCCAGTACTCGCCGGGGGCGGGGGAAAAACAGGTGGCCATCATCTATGTGGGTACGCGGGGCCTGCTTCGGGATGTACCGGTAGATAAGAGCAAGGAAGTCGAGCAGCTCGTCCTCACCGATCTGGAGCAGAACCACAAGGATATTCTCGATCACTTTAAGTCGGGCAAGCTGGAAAAGGAGTACACCGATCGCCTGCGCGAGGTGGCCGCTCAGCTGGTGCCCCAGTTCAAATAGTTTTTCTAAGCCGGAGCCCTTGCGGTACGGCCGCAAGGGCTCCGCTAATCATGCGGATTTATGGCCGGAAATCTCAAAGAGGTACGCGATCGGATACGCTCGGTGAAAAACACCCAGCAGATCACCAGAGCGATGAAAATGGTCTCCGCGGCCAAGCTGCGGCGGGCTCAGGATGCCATCACGCAGATGCGTCCCTATGCGGACAAGCTGGATGCCATGCTGCGCAACATCCTCTCCAATCTGGAAGGCGGCGATTTCGAGACGGCCTTCGGCGAACAGCGCGAGCTGCGCAAAGCCTGCGTGGTGGTGGTGACCTCCAATCGCGGGCTGTGCGGAGCGTTCAACTCCAATGTGATCAAGGCCGCCATCAGCGCCGTAGAAGGAAAATACGCCGATGTGCGCGCCGCCGGCAACCTCAGCCTGCTCTTTGTGGGTAAGCGCGGCTACGACTACTTTCGCCGCCGTTACACCGATATCGCCCTCCTCGACGAGTACGTCGACCTGTTCAGCGACCTGAGCTTCGATCACGTGGCCCAGCTGGCCCAGATGCTCATGACGGCCTTCGAACAGGGAGAGTACGATGTGATTGACGTGGCCTATGGCCGGTTCAAGAACGCGGGTGTGCAATTTCCGGAACTGGAAACCTGGCTGCCCGTAAGGCAACTCCAAGCCGAAGATTCCAACAGCAGGCGCGCCTGGTACACCTTTGAGCCGGACATGGAGTCGCTGCTGTCCTACCTCATACCCAGGATCCTCCAGACCCAGTTTCACAAGTTTATGCTGGACACCCATGCCAGCGAACACGGCGCCCGCATGACCGCCATGGACAAGGCCACCGAAAATGCCGATGAGCTGCTGGGCGACCTGCGCCTCAGCTACAACAAAGCCCGTCAGGAGGCCATTACCAAAGAACTGAGCGAGATCGTGGGCGGAGCAGCAGCCCTGGGCGGATAAATTCAGGATGAATACCTACACATACTATCCAATCTTTGAGGTCCGGTGATCCATCGCCGGGCCTTTTTGCTGCTGCCCTGCACGAAAAAAAGAAGGGGGTTGATTTTTTGCCCCATCTATCGTAATATTGCAATGAACAAAAAAGTATGGGTGCAACGAAAACGCAATTGTTTACCGAGCGAGAGCTCGAATTAGCGGCGCTGGCTAAGGCCTTTGCACATCCGGCCCGCATTTCCATTTTGTTGCATCTGTTGCAAGCCGATGCCTGCATTACCGGGGATTTGGTGCAGGAAGTGGGCCTGGCTCAGCCTACAGTCTCCCAACACCTGCGCGAGCTCAAACAAGCGGGCCTGATCCGGGGGAATGTGGAAGGCAAATCCGTATGCTACTGCATCGACCCGGAGCGCTGGGCCCAGGTAAAGACCCTGTTCGAAGACTTGTTTTCCCGCTTCAACGGATTCGATACCTGCTGCTGATGCCCGGTATTTCCATGCCGGAGATCAACATTTTTCGACTAAATGATCGTGATATTGCGATAAACCGATAAATTGATTGACCATGAATGCTCCAACTGTGATGCACGTATCGCTTTATGTGCGCGAACTCGACCGGACGATGGCCTTTTACAATGCTTTTTTCGACCGGGAGCCCGAAAAACTCGAGCCCGGCTACATCAAATACCATCTCGAGGAACCTGCGCTGGTCATCTCCTTTATCCAGAAACCGGAGCGGGTTCAGGCCCATTTCGGGCACCTCGGCTTTCGGGTAGACAGCCCGGCGGCGTTGGAGCGGCGATTGGCGGCCGCAAGGGAAAGAGGACTCGTCAGCCGGGTAGAAACCGGTACGGCCTGCTGCTATGCGGTACAGGACAAGTTCTGGGCCACCGATCCGGACGGGCACCAGTGGGAAGTCTATCTCTTTCACCGGGATTCGGTATTCAACGACCCGCATTACGATCTGCGGAGTGAAGAGGAGGACGCGCAATCGGGTGCTCCGCAAGCAGCCTGCTGTTAAGTAAACCGTTAGGGGGTATGAAGAATACGGCAAGACAACCTGCCTTTGCACTTGCGCCAAAGCGCCTGTCCGTACTTGACCGGTACCTGACGGTCTGGATCTTCTCGGCCATGGCCATCGGGGTCGGTATGGGTTTCTTTTTTCCCGGGTTTGCCTCCACGGTAGAAGGCATGTCCAGCGGGACCACCAATATTCCGCTGGCGATCGGCCTGATCCTCATGATGTATCCGCCGCTGGCCAAGGTGGACTACCGGAAATTGCCGGCTGTGTTTCGGGATCTGCGCGTCCTGGGGATCTCCCTGTTTCTGAACTGGGTGGTAGGGCCCGTACTCATGTTTGGCCTGGCCCTCTTACTGCTTCCGGACAAGCCCCACTACATGGTGGGGGTGATCCTTATCGGACTGGCGCGCTGTATCGCCATGGTGATCGTGTGGAACGAACTGGCCGAAGGCAACCGCGAATATGCCGCCGGCCTCGTGGCTTTGAACAGCTTGTTCCAGGTATTCTTCTACAGCTTTTATGCCTGGCTATTCATAAGCGTTCTTCCTCCCCTGCTCGGGTACGAAGGCGCGCTGGTCGACATCTCTATGGCTGAAATCGCATCGAGTGTGGCCATTTACCTGGGCATACCCTTTGCAGCGGGTATATTGAGTCGCCTGGGCCTGGTGCGGTGGAAAGGGGAGCGCTGGTATAAAGAAACCTTCATTCCCCTGATCTCGCCCATCACCCTGGTCGCTCTTCTGCTTACCATTGTGCTCATGTTCAGCCTGAAAGGCGACCTGATCGTGCGCATCCCCCTGGATGTGGTTCGCATAGCCGTTCCCTTGGTGCTGTATTTCGCTCTGATGTTCGTACTCAGCTTTTTTGCCAGCAGGGCGGTGGGGGCCGGTTATTCGGAGAATGCGGCGATTTCCTTTACGGCCACCGGTAACAACTTCGAACTGGCAATTGCGGTGGCCATTTCCGTCTTTGGCTTGAATTCCGGCGAGGCCTTTGCCGGAGTGATCGGCCCCCTGGTCGAGGTTCCTGCCTTGATCGGCCTGGTCCATTTGGCGCTCTGGCTTCGCCGGCGTTACCAACCGTCACGGATCACCTGACAAACCATGCACTTATGCGAATAGCATTTTTCTCCGACATCCACGCCAATCTGCCTGCACTGGAGGCCGTATTGGCCGATATCAAAAACCAGGCTCCGGATTTCGTTTTCTGCCTGGGCGACCTGGTCGGTTATAATATCTGGCCCAATGAAGTGGCAACCCTGATCCGGCAGAATGGCATTCCCACCCTGGCCGGTAATTACGATTACGGCATTGGCCGGAATAGCGACGATTGCGGCTGCGCCTACAAAAGCGAAGAGGAAAAGGCCTGGGGCAAAGCCTCCATTCGGTTCACCAACAAAAGCACGACGGACGAAACCCGCCGATACCTGCGGAATTTGCCCCGACACATGCAGCTGGATTTCGAATTGCAGGGCGATTCTCCCGTTCGCATGCTGATGGTCCACGGAAGTCCGCGACGCATTAACGAATACCTGCATATAGACAGGCCGGAGAAGAGCCTGCGGAGAATGATGAGCCAGGCGCAGGCTCACATCATGCTGTTCGGTCACACGCACATTCCCTATCACCGGGTGCTCGAAGAAGAGTCCGGAGAGGAGATCCGCTTCCGGCATGCCGTGAATATTGGCTCCGTTGGCAAGCCCAAAGACGGTGACCCAAGGGCCTGTTATGCGATCCTGGAATGGGATGACCTTCGTTTGTTGAGGGCGGCAGACGATGTGCGCGTTCATTTCCGGCGCGTGCAATACGAGCTAGAAAAAGCAGCAAAGGCCGTGGAGGAAAGTGCATTGCCCGATGCCTATGCGGACATGCTGCGAACAGCTCGATAGGCTCAAAGGGCTGAAAAGAAACCATTTGCTCCCGATGGCGGCACTTCGACAGGGAATGCCCTATCTTTGCCAGCCTAAAGCGAGCGCTATGCGGTTAGTTCTTCTGCTGTTTTTGGGCCTCTTCTGGCAATCCTGCCAGGGCCAGACCGGCGATCCGTCCGATGGGGCATCTGCTGCCGGCCAGGACGGCACCCTCGATGTGCAGGACAGCCTGCCCTCCGGTATCGATCTGGATTACCTCCTGGGCAAATTCGACCCGGCCACCCATCCGGATTTTGTAGCGATCGAACCCAGGTACGCCAGCCGGGAAGGCATGTACCTGCGCAAGGAAACCTACGAGGCCTTCAAGCGCATGCACGCTGCCGCCTTGGAGGACGGCATCCGCCTGGTGATCGTCTCCGCTGCCCGCAACTTCGACCACCAGAAGCGCATCTGGGACGGCAAGTGGACCGGCAAGCGCCCCGTGACCGGCGTACAGGATATCGATCAGGAATACCCCGACCCGGCCGAGCGCGCCCTCAAGATCCTGGAGTACAGCTCCATGCCGGGGGCCAGCCGCCACCACTGGGGTACCGACGTGGACCTCAACAACCTCAACAACAGCTACTTCCGCTCCGGCGAAGGCAAGAAGATCTACGACTGGCTGGTGGCCAACGCACCGGAATACGGCTTCTGCCAGGTGTACACGCCCAAAGGCCCGGACCGCCCCTCGGGCTACAACGAGGAGCGCTGGCACTGGAGCTACCTGCCCCACGCCCGCCCGCTGACCGACGTGGCCGAGCGCAAGCTCCAAAACAAAATGTGTACCGGCTTCGAAGGCAGCGAGGCAGCCTACCGCATCGACATCGTCAAGAACGTCGTCCTGGGCGTGAATACCGATTGCCGCTAGGGAAGCAAGGGCGATCCTTGCGAAAATTCATGTAAATTTTTGCATCGAAATGCGAAAATTCATGTAAATTCTTGCATTCAAAATGAAAAGATGGTCCCCAGAGCGTTGGAATCCGTTATTGAGCAGTGGTTGTTCAGGGGAAAAGTGATCATTCTCTACGGCCCCAGGCAATCGGGTAAAACCACCCTGGCAAAGGCCGTGCTGAAAAAACACGGAGACCGCGAAGCGTATTACAATTGTGAAGTGCCTTCGGTACGGGCAGCACTGAGCGATCGGGATCCCGGGCTTTTGAAGCGCGTTTTCGGCCACAAAAAGCTGGTCGTTTTAGACGAAGCCCAGCATCTGCCTGAGATAGGACTCGTACTAAAACTTCTGGTCGACACATTCCCGGACTTGCAGATCCTTGCCACGGGATCCTCCAGCTTTGACCTGGCCTCAAAGGCGAGCGAACCGCTTACGGGGCGAGCCCTTCAATTTCTATTGTTGCCCTTTTCCTTTCGCGAGTTGCGCCACCTCCATCCGCCTCTTCAGTTGGATGCTCAACTTAACCCGGAAAATTCACCGAATTTTCCGCCCGAAGGGCTGACGAATTGCAAAA
>JAJDFU010000658.1 GCA_020528935.1 Saprospiraceae bacterium
CGTGGTGGCACGTGGTGTGAATGTGTCCGCCGTGGCCTTAAAAGCGGGTTATGGCAGCGCATGTGCCAGAAGATTGCCCAGGACGGTACCCAGAAAGATGCGGTTCATGGGCCTCATCTGCCCGTTTGCGGTCAACAGCGTGCTGTAAATGTAGTTGCCGCTCATGGCCACAAAGGTGAGCATGAGCAGGGCCAGGATGCCTCCGGAATACGCGCTGCCGTTCACATACAGGGCTTCCATGATGGGGGTGCTGTAGATCAGGCAGGTGATGGCCACCGTGAGCGCTATCGCCATGATGAGGCGCAGGCTCAGCCGAATGAGGGGGCGGATGTCTTTCCCCAGCTTGAGCTGGTAGGCCAGCATCGGCAACAGCAAGCCGGCAAACAGCACCCCCAGCATATTGGCGGCGTCCAGGAGGCGAAAGGCCGAGGCGTACAGGTCGGCCTCTCTTCGGCCGTCGGGCAGCAGGCGTTCGATCATGACGCCGTCCAGCCGGGTGTAGAGGGTCATGAGAAAGATGGCCAGCGCATAGGGAAGGCTGCGCCGCAACAACAGGCGAATGCGCTTGGGCCGCCACTGCCAGTAGAAGGGGCCGGCGCTGCGCAGGACGACCGTCCCGGCCAGCAGCGTGGTTGTCGTCAGGGCCGCGGTTTGCGCAGCGACAAACCACCACAGCTGAAAGGGAGCGGGAGCCGCCGGATGCCACAGCAGGATGCCCAGCAGCCCGATCAGCAACAGCTTGTCCAGAGCCGAAAAGGCACTGTCCAGGCGGTAAAACCCCAGCCCGGAGATGTTGGACCGCAGATACAACAGCAGGGAGACCAGGATCTGATTCAGAGCTACCAGGGCCAAAAGGGGGGCCAGATCCGCTTCGTAGCCGACGAGCCAGGCCACCAGGCCCACCGCGGACAAATACAGCAGGGCCAGCATGCCTTTCAGCATGAGCAGGTTGGGCAGGTAGTGCCCCAGCATGTGGCGGTTCTGGGATACCTGGCGGTTGTTGAAGACCTGAAGGCCGAAATCGTTGATGATCTGAAAGAGATAGGTGAAGTTGAAAAGGGCGAAGAACAGACCGTACTCGCCCTCGGGTAGGGTGTTCTGCACCGTGCGGTCGATGCCGAAGAGGTAAACGGGCTTGATCAGCCCGTTGATCGCCAGGAGAAAGACCAGATTGACAAAAAACGCCCGATTCATGAGGAAGCGAAATTAGGACTTTCCGCTTCTATTCGTAGCGCAGCGATTCGATGGGGTCCAGTTGGGAGGCCTTCAGGGCCGGGTAGATCCCGGAGATCAGGCCCACCAAGGTGCAGAACAGGATGGACAGCCCGATCCAGTTGACGGGCACCAGGAAACTGCCGCCCAGGAAGTAGGTGACCAGGTTGCCGATAAGGACGCCCAGGAAGATTCCCAACAGGCCCCCCAGCAGGCAGATGACGACGGCCTCGGTAAGGAATTGGGTGAGAATGGTGGACTTCTTGGCCCCTACCGCTTTTCGGATGCCGATCTCCTTGGTGCGCTCGGTGACCGATACCAGCATGATGTTCATCAGGCCGATGGCAGCACCCACCAGGGTGATGAGGCCAATGAGCACAGCGGATAACCGCAGGGTCACGGTGTTGTCTTTGATGATATTGATGAGGCCTTCACTGGTGGCGATCTCAAAATCGTTGTCTTCGCTGGCTTTCCGCTTGCGGATCACCCGCATAAGACCGGTGGCTTCCGATATGGCATCGTCTATGCGGGAGGGGTCCCGCACGTCGATCAGCAATTCGTAATTGGTGCGCTGCGAGCCGTAGAAGCGCTTGCCGGTGAGCAGCGGCAGCAGAACGCGGCGATCTTCACTTTGCGACATGCTGGAACCCTTCGTTTCCAGTATCCCGATCACGGTAAGCCTGAGCTTGCCGGCCAGGATCTGGCGGCCCAGGGCGCGCTCGGGCTGGCCGTTGAAGAGCAGTTTGACGATATCCCAGCCGATGATGGCTACATTGTTCCCCTGGCGCGCCTCGCTGGCGGTGAAATTGCGCCCCAGCTCCAGCCCGAAGGCCTTGGCCTGGAGGAAATTCTCGTCCGCCGCTACTATGATGACATTGGGATTGGTTTCCTCGTTTTCGTATTTCACTGTGGCGCTGCCCGTACAATTCATGGAGATGGAGACGACGCCCGGAAAATTGAAGCGTTCCTTGAACTCTATGGCCTGGCGGTAGCTGATCGGCTCGCCTATCTTCTGCACGTTGCCGCCGCGGCGGCGGCGAACGCCCTCGCCGGTCGGTTTGATGGTGAGGGTGTTGGCACCGACCGAGGAAAAGTTTTCGTTGAGCGAGTAGATGGCGCTGTCGATGGCCGTGAGTATGCCCACCAGCGACATGATGCCGAAGGCAATGATAAGCAGGGTAAGCACGGCTCGCAAGATATTGGACCGCACCGAACTCAGGGCCAGGCGTATGTTTTCCAGGAAATGCATATCGAATCTGCAGTACTGCTCACAAAGGTAAGGAAGGGAACGGCTTTAAAGCCACGACCTTCGATCAAGAGTTGCTTTTCGACGACCAGTTTCCAAAAGCCTCCCGGATCTGCTGCAGCAGCACGGGATGAACTCCGGGGGAAGCGGCGATGAGCTCTTCCCCGAAGAGGAACGCCCCGCCGCCGGAAAAATCGGTGACCAGGCCCCCGGCTTCCCGCACCAGTACGGCGCCGGCAGCTACATCCCAGGGCTGCAGGCTGTACTCAAAAAAACCGTCGAAGCGTCCACAGGCTACGTAGGCCAGGTCCAGCGCGGCAGAACCGAATCGGCGAATTCCCTGGCTGTGTTGCATGAAGTACCGAAGCACTTCCATGTACGCGTTCAGCCGCTCGTAGTCGAAATAGGGAAAGCCGGTGGCGAGCAGGCTCTTGTCCAGGCCCGAAGGACGGGATACCGCAATGGGATGGTGGTTCAAGTGGGCGCCGCCATTTCGCCAGGCGGAAAAACACTCGCGCCGACTGGGGTCATAGACGACACCCAGGCACAGCTCTTCGTCCAGCCGGAGCCCCAGGCTCACTACAAAGGCCGGTAGCTGATGAAGAAAATTGGTCGTACCGTCCAGGGGGTCTATAATCCACTGCTGGCTTCCGTGTCGGTTTTGCACGGTGTCTTCCTCAGTGAGGAAAACCGCTTCGGGCAGCAGGCGGCCCAGGGCCTCCACCAACTGCTCCTCGGCCTGGCGGTCCACATAGCTCACCAGGCTGTTGAGCGCTTTTTCCTCGATCTGGTGATCGCCTACCCGGCCCAACTCTTTCATCAGAAAGCGGCCCGTATCCCGGGCGATCTGCTCCACCTCGCGGCTGAGCTCTTTGAGTGCTTGAGGTTCCATGGTTCAGCTTTGATCGTCGAGTTGATACAGATCGGGAAGGTGGCGCCCCAGGCCGTGGTAGTCCAGGCCGTAGCCCACCACGAAAGCATCCGGGATCTCGAAGCCCAGGTAGTGTATGGGCAGCTCGTGCTGCAGGGCCCCGGGCTTGAGCAGTAGGGTAGCCACCTCCAGGCTGGCGGGCTGCTGCACCTGCAGCTGGGGCAGCAAATGGGCCATGGTACGCCCGCTGTCGATGATGTCTTCGACGATGATCAGGTGGCGCCCCTCCAGGTTCTGCACCACATCCAGGTGCTGGATGACCTGGCCGGTGGAGGCCGTACCGTCGTAGGAAGACAGTCGCATGAAATCGACCTCGCTCGGGATGGCACATGCCCGCATCAGGTCGGCAGTGAACACAAAGGCGCCGTTGAGGATGGCCAGGAAAAGCGGATGGTTGCCGGCATGGCGTGCTGCAATGCTGCGGCCCAATTCCCGGACGCGCTCCTGAATGGATGCGGCAGGGATAAAACGCCGGAAGCGGAGGTCGTGCAGCTGGATGGTAGATGGTGTGGGCATAGGCTCAGTCCAGACCGTATTTGTCCAGCAGAAAAACCAGGCTGGCCATGGCTGCCGCACCGAGCTTCAGCTCGCGCGGATTCACGGCCTCCAGGCGGTCGTACCGGGTGTGGTGGTAATCGAAATAGCGCTGGGTGTCGGGTTCGAGACCAAAGAGGAGGGGCCCCAGCTTCTTGAGCTGCCCCACATCGGCGCCCGAGCCGCCCTTGCGAAAGTTCAGTCCGTAGGGCTGCAGGAGGCTGAGCCAGCTGCGCAGCGTTTCGGCCTGAGCCGTGACCACCTCGGGCTGGCCGTCGAATGTGAACCCCCGCGGGCTGAAGCCGCCCCGGTCCGATTCGATGGCGGCCAGGTGGTCCCAGGCCTTGCTGATCGTGCTGTCGCGATAGGCTTTGCCTCCATTCACGCCGTTTTCTTCGTCCATGAAGAGCACGCAGCGCAGGGTGCGCTTTGGCTTGTAGCCGGCTTTCTGCAGCAGCTCGAGCACGGCCATGGACTGCACACAACCGGCGCCGTCGTCGTGGGCGCCCTGGCCGACATCCCAGGAGTCCAGATGGCCGCCCACCACGATAACCTCTTCGGGATACTGCTGTCCGCGGATCTCACCGATGACGTTGTAGGAGGTGGTGGGAGGACGGGTCTGGCAATGAGTCTGTACAAAAACTTCGACGGGCCCCTGCTTCAACAGGCTGCTGAGCAGGTCGGCATCGCGGGTGCTGATGCCCAGGGCCGGAATGACCGGATCCTCTTCTCCAAAGACCGTCACGCCCGTGTGGGCGCGATCGTCGGTGCGGGTGGTCAGGGAGCGCACCAGGGCGGCTACGGCCCCGTGCCGGGCTGCTCGCGCCGGTCCGTACACCCGCTGGTCGGCGGCGCTGCCATAGGCGTTGAAGGTGTTGAGCTGCAGGGGATCCATCGGCCGGTTGAAGAAGGCTATTTTTCCATTCAGGGCATCTCCGTAAGCCTCCAGTTCTTCCAGTTGCTGAAACTCCACCACTTCGGCGCGCAGGCCTTCCTCCGGGCTCGATCCGGACCTGCCCAGAGCCAGTGCATTCAGCGTTTGGCTGCCCAGTGCACTTCGGGCAATGCGCACGACCTCCGGCCGGCCGCGCTTCCAGTTCGATACCCGGCAGGGTTGCAGCCAACTGGTGTCCGTACCCAGGGTGTCCAGGATAGCGCGCGTGTAGGCGATGGCGGCCGCCGATTGCGGCGAGCCTGCCAACCGGGGACCAACCTGCTGGGTGAGCCCTTCCAGCCATTGATAGCACTGGCTCTCGCTCAGGGCCAGATCGTACAGCTTCCGAATGAAAAAGGCGTCCTCGTCACTCTGGGCTCGCAAGGCGGTAAGCGGTAGCACCAGGCACAACCAAATGCAGAACAGGCGATGCAGCATGGAAAAATGGATTTACAAAAGGCCAAAATAGCCATTGACGGTGTTTTCCGGGGGCTGTCCGGACGGAAAGGGAAAGGAAAAATGACCCTCGGTTGGCAGCTAAACGGGCTTTTGAGGGGCGGCGGCGCGGAAAATCCACTTTTTTTTGCGCGAGTAATTGTACTTTTTACACAAAGCTGTTATTTTTGTTGGCAGACAGGACGCGCTGCGTGCTGTCAGAGCATAATTTGGTTTTATTTGGTTAGGGCTGAGGTGGTGCAATTCGCACTGCCTCATTTTTTTTGCGCCCACCGAACCTCC
>JAJDFU010000065.1 GCA_020528935.1 Saprospiraceae bacterium
GTCTTTGAAGTGGTGCCGCCCATACTGGAGGGCCTGGGCAAGGTGAAAAACCCATGGCCCAACGTGGACGCCCACTCCGGTGCTCTTCTGGTGCACTACGGCCTGAAGGAATACGGGTTCTATACCGTGCTTTTCGGGGTGTCCCGCGCGCTGGGGGTGCTGGCTGCCTTGTGCTGGGCCCGCGCACTGGGCTTTCCGCTGGAGCGCCCCAAATCTCTCACCACCGACCGGGTGCGCAACATGCTGGCCGAGCGGTCGGCCGGCGTGGGCAGCGTGGAGGGGTAAACCATTCCGATGGGGATCCGGAAAAGCTGTGCCTGCACCGGCGGGTACAGCTTTTCTTTTCCGAAAATCTGGTTAATTTTGGTCGGCTTCGAACCCAGCCGGGCCGCTTGAATGCCTTTGCGCAGAGCGGGCTTGCCGATCACAACGGCGGCGTGTCTTTTGTGCCGGGGTGTTGAGCAAAGTGCTGTTCGGTTCCGGTCTATGCATTTCTTCACCTGTCAAATTAACTAAAGCCTAGCATGGATTTTCCCGCTAACCTGAAGTACACCGAAGAACACGAATGGATCCGCGTGGAGGATGGTGACATCGCCTACGTAGGCATTACGGATTTTGCCCAGAGCGAACTCGACGAGTTGGTTTACGTAGAAGTGGATACGGTGGGGGAGGAACTGGAGCAAAATGAGGTGTTCGGCACGGTAGAGGCGGTCAAGACGACCTCCGACCTGTTTATGCCCGTGTCGGGCAAGGTGCTGGAGTTCAATCCCCAGTTGGACGAAAACGATGGAGACGACCCCACGCTGGTCAACCGCGATCCCTATGGCGAAGGCTGGATCATCAAGATCGAGCTCACCCAGCCCGAAGAACTGGAGAGCCTCATGGACGTGGAAGCCTATCAGCAAATGGTGGACTAAGTGCGCAGTCAAATCAATTATCCGTGGTTCTCAGGGTCGCTTTTGCGCCATGGCTGCGTTGCTCCGCTTTCAATAGCTTTGGTGCCTGGAATGGGCCCCTTCCCCCTTTCAGGCGATATCGCGCCTTAGTTCTGACTCAAAATCACCGTGTAATACCCGGTATTAGAAAAAATTTCGGCGGCCATACACCAAAACGATAAGCAATTGCATCTTTAGCGTTGAAAGATCTGACGGCATTCTTGCCTGCCCTGATGTGGGCAGCGCTCATTTCGGTTCTTTCGGTTGTAGCCGGATTGCGCCTGCCCGCCGTGCGGGTCGGACCGATCGGGCCGGATAAGCTGGCTCACTTTGGCGTATACGCTTTGCTGGCGGTTTTGCTGGCCTGGGGGTTTTCCCGCCGGAAAACCGGTTGGCCCACAACGGCAGCCAGTACATTTATCCTGCTGGCCGGCTTCGGCTTCGGTGCTTTGATGGAGGGCGTTCAGGCGTGGTTTGTGCCGGAGCGGTCTTTTGAATACGCCGATATGGCTGCTAATGGATTTGGAATTTTTGCAGGTTGGATCGCCAGTCTGTTCATTTTTAAATAAATAACGCGCCCGTATGAATATTTCTGTTACAGGTACTGCACTCGCCCTGGCGGTGATCGGCATAGCGGTGCTCATCCTCGCCGTGATCTTCGGCATGAAGATGCTCTATGCCAACCGCTCCAAGGCCGGTGCAGAACAACAAAAAGGGTCCTACAAAAGCTCTCTGGCTACGGACCGAACCAAGTACCCCTGGGCCAATGTGTTCCGGCATAGCGGTACTTTTCTCCGGCTCGGCATCGTGCTGGCCGTAGGCCTCATCATTCTGGCCTTCAGCTGGACACAGTACGAAGAGGAGATCTTCATACCGGAGGACGCCCTGGTCTTTGAAGAGGAGATCGAGATGGAACCTCCGCGTACGGCAGAAC
>JAJDFU010000305.1 GCA_020528935.1 Saprospiraceae bacterium
GGGCCCCCAGCGACCACCTCATTCTGGACGAGGCGAGCTTCAACCACAATCTGGGGGTGGCCCTGGACTATGCCGATGCGCACGATGCGCTGATCCCCCTGGGCATAGAGCCCCCCCGCCCCTCTACGGGCTATGGCTACATCCGCTTTGCTCCCGAAGAAGGCAAAGTGAAAAAAGTGCTGCAATTCACCGAAAAGCCGCCGCTGGAGCAGGCTCAGGCCTATCTGGCCAGTGGGGATTACCTGTGGAATGCCGGTATCTTTGTGTGGAAAGCCGGCCGGGTGCTGGCCGCTTTCGAACAGCATGCCCAAGAGATTCACCGCATCCTGCAGGCCGGTGCAGACCTGTACAATACGGAGCAGGAGCAGGCTTTTATCGAGGAGCATTATCCTGCTACGCCCAGCATTTCAGTGGATTATGCCATCATGGAAAAGGCAGGCAACGTATACACCATCCCCTCCAACTTCGGCTGGAGCGACTTGGGTACCTGGGCCAGCCTGCACGCCAATATCCCCAAGGACAGCTACGGCAACCACATTCAGGCGGAGAACGCCCTGACCGAGGAAGTGACCAATTGTCTCATCCGCCTGCCCGAGGACAAGCTGCTGGTAGCACGGGGGCTGGAAGACTTCATCGTCGTGGATGAAGGCGATGTGCTGCTCATCTGGCCTAAGGACCAAGAGCAGGCCATCAAGTCCATGACCCAGCAGCTGCACCAGCGCTTTGGCGAGCGATACGCTTGACTGGAAAAGCACAGCCGATTTGAAAACGGTGTTGCTGGTGGACAATTCCACCTGGAACGTGTACAATTTCCGGCGGCCGATCATTCGGCGGTTGGAGGCATCGGGCTACCGGGTGGCGGTGTTGGCCAGGCCGGACAGCTATGCCGGCCTGCTGGCGGTGCAGCTGCTACCATTACGCCATTTACAGGCTCGGGGGCAGTCCGTTGCGGCCGACTTGCGACTGACTGCCGAACTGTACCGGCATTATCGCCACCTCCGTCCCGACCTCATTCTGCATTTCACGATCAAGCCCAACATCTACGGGAGCCTGGCGGCCAGCCGTCTGGGGATTCCGGCTGTGGCCGTCGTCACCGGCCTGGGCTATCCTTTTCTGCGTGGGGGGTGGCTGTTGAAGTTGGTGCGTCTTCTGTACGTCCGGGCGCTGCGAGCCTCCCGGCACGTAGTGTGCTACAATGCCGAAGACGAGGCCTTGCTGCGGAATACCGGCCTGATGGCCCCGGGCCAGGTAAGGGTCATCCCCGGTTCGGGGGTGGACCTACGGCATTTTTATCCCCTGCCGGTCGCGGAAGAGCTTCCTTTCCGCTTTTTGTTCGCAGGCCGGTTGCTGTACGACAAGGGCTTGCGCGAATATGTACAGGCCGCCCGCCGGTTGGCTTTCCGCTACCCGGAGGCGGAGTGGTGGATCGTGGGTGAGTACAATCCGGATTATCCGGCTTCCGTAACGGCAAGGGAGTTGGTGGCTTGGTCGGCCGAAAAGGGCATCCGATATTTGGGTCAGGTGCGCGATGTGCGGCCATATCTTCGGGACTGCCGCGTTCTGGTGTTGCCGTCCTACCGGGAGGGCTTATCCCGCTCGCTGCAGGAGGCTTTGGCGGTGGCTCGCCCCGTCATCACTACAGATGTGGCGGGTTGCCGGCAAGTGGTGGATGGCGGGCAAAACGGTTGGTTGGTGCCGGTCCGGAATGCCGATGCGCTGGCTCGGGTTATGGAAGCGGCGCTGCGGTCCGACCCCCCAACCCTCTGGCAAATGGGGCAGTACAGCCGGGAGTTGGCCTGCCGCCGTTTCGACGACCGGCAGATCGCGCAGCAATTTGTACAGCTGGTGCAGCGGAACCTGGTACCAACTGCAACTGCTCAATGCACAACCCATGCCCCTGCAGATCGCACTCATCCACAACGGACCCGCTTTTAAGCCGGAGCTGACGGCCTATCGGGCTTTTTTCGCTTCCAGAGGAGTGAAGGCGGAGGTGTTTCGTCGTCCCCGCCCGCACGAACTCCGGGACTTCGATGTGGAATGGCATTTCACCGGTCTGGACCGTCTGCCCCGCCAGAAAGGCCGCATCAAGGTGCACGAGTACACTTCCAGTTCCATTCCGCCCTGTGCACGGTGGAAGAACCGCCTCAAGCGCCAGTTCAATATGCGGCCTGATCTGCGCGTATTCAGCGATCGCTTCATCCGGGATGCGTTTGCCTTCCGGGATGAAGTGCCGACCTTCTACCGACCGGCACCGGCCGTAGCTTCCGGTTTTCTGGATTGCGCGCCCAGCTCAGAGCCCGAATTCGATCTGGTATATCTGGGCACCCTGCACCGCAGTCGGCGCGCTGTGCCCATGCTCAGGCGCGTGATGGACCGGCTGCCGGAAGCCCGCCTGCTCGTAGTCAATGGGCTGGAGCCTTTCCTGCCCCCTGCCGAACGCATTCACTACACGGGCCTGTTGCCATACGAGGAGGTGCCACAGGCCCTTCGGCGGGCTCGCTACGGCCTCAATCTCGTGCCCAACCGCTTTCCTTTTCACCGGCAAGCCTCTCTTAAGCTGGCCGAATATGCGGCCGTGGGACTGCGCGTCATCAGTACGGATTACCCCTGGGCGCGGCAGTTTGAAGCTGAGCGCCGGGGGCGCTTTTTTTTTCTCTCGCCCGGTATGCGGAATCTATCGGAGGCGTCGCTGGCGGAATTCGATTTTCGGGGGCCCCACCTCCATGGACTCCGTTGGGAAGAGGTGCTCGATCAGTCTGGCGTGCTGCCCTGGCTGATGGAGCGGATCAGATCGGAATAGGCGCCGCTGACGGCAGGCAGGGCGAAGGTGTGGGCCTTTCGTCTCCAGTCCGGGCCGGCTGCAACCGAAGCCGGGCTGCTTTGCAGAAAGGCGATCAGCTTCGCGGCATCAAAATCACCGGGATTCAGGGGCAAAAAGGCAGGATAGGCGTCAAAGAGGGCGGTAAATGCATCGGCTTCGTTTTGCTGAAGATGCACGACAGGCCGTCGGCTCATCCAATAGTCAGCTGCTTTGCTGGGCAATTGACTGGAAGTACGGTTTCCCAGGCTAAGAAGAAACGGACTTGTTCTCAGCCGGCTCCAGGCTTTGGGCCTGGATAGCCATCCTCGATAAAAGAGTTGTTTGTTCCAGCAGGCGGCGCTTTGAAGCCGACGCCGGAATTCCACTTCCAAAGGGCCGTATAATTCCACCCGAAGCAGCTCTCGCCAATCGGGGCATTGCCGGAAAAAACCATCCAGAAAATTGAGCAGCAGATCGGGCTCGCGAACCCCTGAATAGAAAGAACCGAAGTAGGCGAGTACATAGGGTGGGGAAGTATTGGCCTTTCCAGCAGGCCTTGGGGCGCCTACAGGCGGAACATATACCGGCGGGATGACCCGGAGCTTGAATGCTGCTTCCGGGAAGTGGTGGGCATAGGCATCCCGTGCGCCTGCACAGGTGAGGGTAGCGGCATTGGCTGTCCGGAGCACAGCCCGTTCGGCGCGGATATTCCTGCTGCGATACAGGAAGAGGTTGTTCTTGGGAGCCTGATACAGAAAAGAGAACGGATCGCCGATATCGACCAGCCAGGGGAGCCGGGGGTGGCGTTTTTTGATCGCAAAGGCGACCCAATGGGCGGTAAAGGGCAGGGATACGGAGATCAGCAGGTCGAAAGCCTTTTTTTCCAGCAATTGCAGGGCTGCTCGCCGGGCATAAGGGTACCACAAACAAGCCCCGTCCGGCCAATAAAGCCGATGCCAGGTGAATGTGTTGAACCGCTGCGGCCAGGCGCTCGAACCGGACGTTGGGACGAAAGCCGAATGGCCACTCTCTCCTGTCAGCCAGGCAGCGAGGGAAAGAGAGCCCGTGCGATACACATGTACGCCTTCCAGCTCTACCTCTCCAGGCGGACAGCCGTTTCGGGCACTTAGCAGATGAACATCCCACCCACAGCTCGCCCAGGCTTCACAAAGCGCTGTCCAGCGCAAGGCCCGGGGGTTCTCTTGCGGCCGGTAGTGCGGGCAGAGGACGAGCAGTCGCATACCGTGGAAACGATCGATTATCCAAAGGTAGCCGAACGGCTGCCGGGAAGCAAGGGCAGGCGCTATCTGCCCGCTTTATCCCGAGATCATCGCCATTTCATCTCCTTTGGTCAGGCTCGCCACAGATGCATAAAGCCTTCCTTGTCCTCGCTCTGCACTTTTTCGATCAGTTCATTCGGCCCATTGGGGCTACACAGGGCGCTGCTCTGGCGCTCGTCGTCGATCGCCAACTTCAGTTTCCGGGTCAACACATTGGCCAGGTCGCACCTGCGACGGGCGAAGACGTGGCTTTTGCCCATCACCATTAAGAGCTCGATCACGCCGGTGCGGATCATTTCGTATTTGTCGGATTGCATCAACAGCTCGCGACCGTTTCGGCCGGTGATCTTCACGCCTTTGCGGGATAGTTTCTTCTTGACATCGGGCAGGGAATAGCCGAGGATCTGCTGGCGATACTTCCACCAGTTGGTAGGCTGGCCGCCGTTGCGGGCCTTGTAGGTTTTGAGGTGGTCGCGCTCGGCGCTTTCCTGGCAGCTCACCAGCCCCATGGCTTTAGTCAGCTCGATCATGGCCTTCATCTGGCCGGGGCTGAGGGGCGGGGCCTCGCCCTCGGGATCCTCCAGGGAATACAACCAGCGGGCACACTTTTGCTTGACCTTACTTTTGGAGTGCAGGGCGATCAGCTTGGCTAACTCGATGCCCAGGTAGTAATCTTCGGCGATGTGGTCGCGCACTTTTCGCCGGGCGTAGTCGCGCATGCCCTCCGGCTTGCGGATGCCGTCCCGGAACTGATACACATCGTTCAGCCATTTGCGCACGTTGGTGCCGTAGTGGTGATCAGGCAATTCCAGGGCTTTATGCAGATTGGAGGCCGTGACCACCCGGGTGCCTTTCTTGCTTACGAGAACCTGAAGATCCATGGCAATTTGTGTTTACACCTACAAATAAACAACAAAATGTTTTAATAATCAAGTTTTCGACACAAAAATATTGGGTAGTTGGTGAATGAATAGAGTGGATGAGTGTGGTGCAGTTAGGCTATGGACCTGGCTTGGCGGCTAGCCCGGCTGGAAGGGCCCAACTTCGGTAGGGGGAGCGGATAGCTGGCTTGGGGGGGAGATGCAGGAAGGCAGCAATGATCCTTGCCAAAAGAAATGGACTGGCTAATCCCGATCTCGATTGATGCGTATGAGCTTTCCTTCCAGATCGGATTCCATTCGCAATATTTGATCGATTTTTATTGCCAGTTCTTTAGGGGCTGAAAAAAATCTGCAGACTATGATGCCGGCGTGATCTGCCGACTTTTTATGAAGCCGGATAAAGTCGTTGCGATTGAAAGTCAATAGGACTCTACGAAGCATCGATGCTTTTGCTAAAACCTCTTCGTCAGGAAAGGAACGGTTAGCCAGACCTAGTTCTTTAAGTGTCAGGATATCATACCCAAACGATCGCAGTTCTTCAACGGTTACTGCACTAAAATTTTCGTCTGCAAGCAAAAGGTGCATACCCTCGGTATGAATAC